>JBFYMH010000039.1:0-4036 GCA_041305005.1 Thermoplasmatales archaeon
TCTCAAAGCCTGCTCAGTCTTCTAAAGTTTGCTTTGGTCAATAAAATATCGTTATTTACTGTGATTCTACAAAATATACAAACAACTACTATAATTTCTGGAGAAACCAAATCCTCAGATGCTCCAACAGTTATTAATTCAGATGTTACAGATGATTCAACAACAACCGATATTATTGATACGAAAACCTCAGATGACACAAAAACAACTGATAACGACTCTGACTCAGAAAAACCAACTGTAAATTCAGATAACAAACAACCTTCTATAAATCAAAACACAGAAAACAACAAAATAACAATAACTACTAAATAATCATTATTTTCTTTTTTTGTTTAATTTGTAAATTAAAAACAATGTAAAAAATTTCTTTTTAAGATCTTAAAACAATTTCTATATTGACTCCATCAGGAACCTGTATTCTCATAAGTTGTCGCAAAGCCCTATCACTAGCATCCAGATCAATAAGACGTTTATGGATTCTCATCTCCCAGTGATCCCATGTCTCTGTTCCTTCTCCATCAGGGGATTTCCTGCAGGGTACTTTGAGATGTTTTGTTGGTAATGGTACTGGGCCGCTCAATGCAACACCAGTTCTTTCAGCAATCATTTTAATCTGGTTACAAACTTCATCAAGTTTTTTAGCATCGGTACTTACAAGTGATATCCTTGCTTTTTGCGCCATTTGTTTGAACTCCGAAATATTTTCTGATTTGTTTCCCCTAAAAGAGAAAATAAAAGAGGAAGAAAAGCTGTTTATTTAGCTTCTTCCACATCAATACAGATACCGGCAGCTACTGTTTGTCCCATATCCCTAATGGCGAATCTACCTAGTTGTGGTATTTTCTTTGATGATTCAATAACCATCGGACGTGTTGGGATAACTTTTACTATTGCTGCGTCACCTGTTTTGATGAAATCTGGGTTTTCTTCTTTAACCTGCCCGGTTTTTGGATCAAGTTTCTTTTGTATCTCTTCAAATCGGCAGGCAACCTGTGCAGTATAACAGTGGAACACTGGTGTGTATCCCTTTGTTATAACTGAGGGGTGGTTAAGTACCATTATCTGTGCAATAAATGATTTGGCAACGGTTGGTGGATTGTCTGTTGGACCAGCAACGTCTCCTCTGCGGATATCGTTTTTGGCTATACCGCGCATGTTAACACCAACGTTATCACCAGGTATCGCCTGATCTATAGTCTCATGATGCATCTCGATGGTTTTAGCTTCACCGATAACACCGCCAGGTTTCATACTTGGTTTGAACATGAGCTGCATGCCTGGTTTCATAATACCACATTCGATTTTGCCAACAGGAACCGTACCAACACCTTTTATGGTGTATACATCCTGAATTGGCCATCTCAGTGGCAAATTTGTTGGTTTCTCAGGGATAGTAAACTTATCAATAGCCTGTAAAATTGTGTCTCCCTTCCACCAGGTGATTTTACCTTTATCTTTTATATTATCTCCGACAAAAGCAGAAACAGGAACGAATTGTAGCTGTTCATCTTTGTATCCAACGCTTTTAGCGAGTTTGTCAACATCGGCTTTTACCTGATCGTAGCGTTTCTGATCATATGGTGGAGTAGTTGCATCTATTTGGTTAATGACTATGATCATCTGTTTAACTCCAAGTGTTCTAGCAAGGAACATGTGTTCTCTAGTTTGGGCCATTACACCATGCTGGGCAGCAACAACAAGAATTGCAGCATCAGCCTGTGATGTACCAGTTATCATGTTTTTAACGAAGTCCCTGTGACCAGGAGCATCAATGATTGTGATGTAATATTTGTCAGTATCAAATCGCTTGTGAGCAACGTCGATAGTGACTCCTCGTTCTCGCTCCTCTTTCAATTGATCGAAAATCCATGCGAAAACGAAACTTTCTTTTCCTTTTGCTTTTGCTTCTTCCCTGAATTTTTCAACCATATGAGCAGGGAATTGTCCTGTATCAAGTAATATTCTTCCGACTAATGTTGATTTTCCATGATCAACATGACCAATAACTACCAAGTTAAGGTGCGGTTTAGTTGCCATAATATTTTACCTCCTTTTAGCCAAATTCAAATTTGGTATATAGGTTTTTTCATATATTTTATTTTGTATTTCTTAAATTTTTGATAGCGTATATGCTTCCTATTTATAAGATTTATCATGAAAATAAGACGTTTTATAGGATATATAATGATGGGCTCGTTGAGATTCGAACTCAAGACCTCCTCCGTGTCAGGGAGACGTCATAACCAACTAGACCACGAGCCCAATTTGAAGAGCTGGAATGGCTTTATTGTTTTTCTAATTTACTGAAAAAGTTTTTTAGAAAATAAGGCATACATATACATTTACATATCTACCTAACAAAAAGATACATAAAGTATGTTTTAATTATTACTTTTATTAGGAGTTTGAGGAAGGGATGTGTGATGGAGAGAAATGCTAAACTGCAGAACGATTTTAACGCCGATTTTATAAAAAACACAAATAATGAAGAAGTCGATGAGTTTACATTTAGCATGTGGAAATCAGAGCTTCAAAGAGAACTAAGGTCTTTTTGGAGAACGATGTAATTGTAAGCTCCATTAAACGTTAAATACAAAGGATGCTATACTTCTGGCCTATGAGTTATAAATCACCGAAACTGACAGTTGATGGACTTATACTGAAAGATAAAAAAATTCTTTTAATTAAGAGGAAGAATCCTCCTTTTAAGGGAAAATGGGCTTTACCTGGCGGGTTTGTTGAATATGGGGAGAAAATTGAGGATGCAGTGGTTAGAGAGGTAGAAGAAGAAACCGGTTTAAAAACTAATATATTAGATATTGTTGGTATTTATTCTGATCCCGATAGAGATCCTCGTGGGCATACAGTTACAGTGGCGTATCTTTTAGAAAGTTATGGGGGCGTGTTACATTGTGAAGATGATGCTGATGACGCAAAGTTTTTTGATTTAAATGAGTTACCGGAGTTGGCGTTTGATCATAGTGATATAATAAAAGATGCTTTGAGGAAGGTTAGGTAGTTATGTTTTGTCCTAAATGTAAAGCTTTGATGTATCCTAAAGATGATTTGTTTGTTTGTAACAAATGCGGTTTTAAGAAAGAGAAAGAGGGCAGTAGTGTTGTTGTTGCTAAGCAGAGGAAAAAAGAAGTCATTATTTTGGAGGGAAGGATAGATATTCTACCAAAAACAAGGGTTACGTGTCCTAATTGCGGGCATAACGAGGCTTTTTGGATATTGAGACAGATGAGAGGTAGTGATGAGCCTGAGACTAGATTCTTTACATGTACTAAATGTGAGTATAAATGGAGAGAAAACTAGATTATTAATAAAATTTATACCATAATATTAATATAGATTGATATATATAGATACCTTAAAGGTAAGACTTATGTATAAAATCACAAAAAAATTGATGGTTATTGCTTTGCTATCGATTCTTTTACTCTGCAATTTAGCAAGTTTTTCTGCGGTTCCTGAAAGTACATCTATAAAAGAGAATATATATGAAAGATATAGTAGTTTATTCGGTGGCAACCTTGGGAATAATAGTACTATTTTTGGAAATAACACGACTATAAAAATAAACGGCTTAGTTAGAATCAGATCGTGGGGCAGAGGATTTCATTGGAAATCATCTTTTGGTTTTAGGATTCCATTTACTATGATTTTAAGATATAGATTGTTTGACATCATTCCTCTGCGCTATAAGCTATTTGGTATGAAAGTAACTCCAAGAGTATATTGTACTTACCTAGATGATGTAAAGGCTTTTACAGAAATCACGCCGTTGCCTACGCCCATGAGGCCTAATCCAGATACTATTCGCATTGAGGGGAATCACACGGTGGCTGTGTTTGGTTTTGTTGGGTATACTGCATGGCGTGGTACGAATGCGGAGTTTATAGATGATCGAGGATTGCGTACAGGTTTCGATGGATATGCTTCTTTAGTTGCATGTGTGAAATTTGCGTAGTAGTTAAAATACCGTTATCGTTATAAACATCTACTGCATTTTCTTTTAACACAATATTTT
>JBFYMH010000040.1:0-6886 GCA_041305005.1 Thermoplasmatales archaeon
CAACTAACGCCTCTTATTTAATATATTATAATGGCTTTTTAACCTATTCTACCGAAATGTTTATAAACAATTAAAATAATAATGACTATATAAAATTAAATGAGTGATGATAAAATGAAAACGAAAAAAAACGTATTTACAATAGCAACGATAGGAATATTGTTAATATCCTGTTTCGTAATAACACCAATAGCAGATGATACACAACCTGGTCAACCAAGTGGTACAACTTTATATGTTGGTGGGTACGGCCCTGGTAACTATTCTAATATTCAAGATGCTATAGATGATGCATCTGATGGTTATACGGTCTATGTATATGATGGAATTTATTATGAAAATATTGTTGTAGACAAATCAATTAATTTAATTGGAGAAAACATTAAAACAACAATAATTTACGGAAATGGCATAGGTAACGTAATAGAAGTTATAGCCGATTATGTAAATATTAGTGGATTTACTATTAGACATCCCGGTCCGATAGACGAGAATTTATACTATTTTGGAGAAGTGACATATTCTCTCAGTGGTGCTAATTATTTTAACACTCTTTTTAGTCCTGAAGGTTCATGTAAATTGACAACTTGTTCTGTTTGTGTTTATCAACCAGATAGTACAGTCATCACAAACGAAGGTATAGATATTGTCGTTTGGGATGATGTAGATGGATACCCTGGAACAGAGTACGCTCGGATTAATGTTCCCGCATTGAATATTAAATGGTATCCAGAATTTACAGAAGTTGATTTTTCAACTTACGATCTTATTTTCACTGAAGATTTTCATATCGGCTATTGTATCGTGAATGATACTGTAGATTTCTATGCACCTTTATTGGATAATGGCTCTCTTTTAATAAATCGAAGTTCATATTATGCCGGGCAATGGTATCCATTGATAGATGAAGATGGAATTTATAATTTCCTAATAACAGCAAATGTAACTTTTAGCGGAGTCGGTGTTAACTTAAATCAAACAAATTATTCGTGTTTAAAAAATAACCGCATTACAAGATGTAACCAAGGTGCTGTCTCACAAGTTCTTTCGTCCGGTGAATACAAATACCAAAATAATTTAATCTATAATAATAATTTTATAAACAATACACAAAATGCTTATGATAGTAGTATTAACAATTGGGATAATGGAACGAAAGGTAACTATTGGGATGACTACACTGGAGAAGATAATGACGGTGACGGCATTGGAGATACACCCTATAATATTTCTGGTGGAACTAATCAGAAGGATAACTATCCATTAATGGAACCAGTTTATGAGGGATACAGTAACATTTTTATAGATATTACAATCGACCAAGAATATCCAGAAAACGGTACTGCAGATGTCCCTATTGATCAATCAAAAGTAGGTGCTTTTGTTACTGCATATAAGGTATTTGGAGTAAGCGATCCTGCAAAAACACTTCTTATACCATTTGATTGGGAGATAGGCGGAGATAATGTTTCTACTAATTCCTCTACTGAGGAGGATGGACAAGGTTTTATAGAGGCAGACATAATTGGCCCATTATCCTATGATACAGAGTACAATTGGTACGTTAATGTATCTGCTGGCGGTGTTTATGAAAACGTTACATTTTCATTTACCACGGGGGAAGCACCGAATCAACTACCTATTGCAAACTTTACATACTTTATAAGAGATTTGACTGTGTTCGTTAATGCTTCTTCATCAATTGATAATGATGGAAATATAGCATCCTATTCTTGGAATTTCAGTCATGGTACAAATGGCACAGGAAAAATAACAAATCACACTTACGCAGCTAATGGGAAGTACAATGTAAATCTTAAAGTAACTGATGATAAAGGTGCCACTAATAGCAAAATAGTAAGTATAGAGATTAATAACACTGCACCTGTTGCAAATTTTACTTATATATTTGAAACTAATGGTAAGATAGTGGTAAAATTTGACGCTTCAAAATCTGAGGGCAAAAATGAGACTATCGTAAGCTACTTCTGGGAATTCGGTGACGGGAAAAACGGTACCGGCAAGACTATTAATCATGAATATGAACGTGATTCCAAAACATATAAAGTAAATTTAACTGTTACAGACAGTTCTGGATTGACTAATGCAACATCGAAACTTGTACCACTCCCAGATATGACAAATCCAACAATAAAAATAGATCAGCCATTGAAAGGCCTATATGTAAACGGTAAGTTCGTGCGAAAATTCTTCATACGTCCAGCTTTGATAATCGGAGACATAACAATCAAGGTTAACGCATCCGATAGCGGTTCAGGAATAAAATACGTAGAGCTATGGATTGGTAAAGATCTAAAAGAAAACAAAACCACGGGCACGTTCGACTATGTATGGACAAAAGACAGGATACGGCTCATTCATCTATTCAAAATAAAAGTTGTTGCATACGACAATGAAGGTAACAGTGCTACTAAAACGATGTTTGTAAAGAAATATCTATAAAACCACCTTCTTTTTTTTATTTTTTCTTCTATTAAAACTAGTTTAAATCAGGCTATATTTGTATAGGAACATTTATAAACCATTAAAATAACAATTATTCTATAAAAATGTTCGAGTGCTGATAATATGAGAAAAAACATAATTACAATGTCAATAATGGGAATGATACTACTCTCAAGTTTTGCAATGGTGCCTATTTCAGTTGTTGCTATGGGTACAGGCAACATATTGTATGTAGGTGGAAGTGGACCAGGTAATTATACTTCTATTCAAGGTGCAATAAATGATGCGTCTAGTGGTGATACCGTTTTTGTCTTTGATGATATATCTCCGTATCGTGAGAATTTAGTCATAACTAAATCAATAAATTTGATTGGCGAGGATATTAATACCACAATTATAAATGGCAGTGGCACAGAAATCGCTGTTCATCTATTAGCTAATAGTATAAATATTTCAGGATTTACTATTGAAAATAATAGCAAAGACCTTACTAATAATATGGTAGTTTTAGAATCAGATTTTAATACCATATCGGAAAACAAAATAAATCATAACAAGATGTATGGGATATATCTCTATAACTCTAATAATAATACCATCACAAATAATAGAGTACAAAGTGGGATTCCAGAAGGAACAAATTATCCCTATGGAGTTAATTTATATAACTCAGATAATAACACAATTTCGGGAAATACATTCAAAGATGGAAATGCAATTTTGTTTTCCGGAAATAATAACACATTTAGAGATAATACACTATTAAATTGCGTGATTTTTGATAACGGTGCTTTTGTTGGTTTATCTAAATATAATGATATAGATACAAGTAACACGTATAATGGAAAACCAATATACTACTGTGTACATAAAACTGGTATGACAATTACTGATCCCGGATTAGTTTTTCTTGTAAATTGTGAATCCTGTGTTGTTTCTAATATGCAATCGACAGCCGGATTTTATCATATAGCATTAATAAACTCGAAAGATATAACAATCAAAGACAGTAAATTTTATGATTTACCTAAACAATCGGAATCGTATGCTATAATTTTGGAAAATACTAATTTTACTAAGATTATTGGAAACAAATTTAACAATTCAATGATAAATATTATTTCTATCTCAAGTAATAATAACACTATTCAAAATAATAATATTGAGAATTGTAATTATGGTATTTTCCTAGTAGGCTCAAGTGATAACATTATTAAAAATAATATCATAGAAAAAACCGCTGAATATGGAATATTAATTGAAACTACCACCACCTCCATAGGTTTGGTAAAAAGCACTAGAAACACTGTAATGGGAAACATCCTAAAAGATAATACAGGATCTGCCATCAGTATCAAAAAATGGGGTCTGGGTGACTGGGAAACTAATAATAATTATGTTTATCATAACAATTTTGTTAATAACACTCAGCAAGCATATGATGATTGTAAAAACCATTGGAATTCGACATCTTTGGAAGGCAACTACTGGGATGACTATACGGGCATAGATGCAGATTCAAATGGCATCGGGGACACGCCATATGGTATCTCTGGTGGAGATAATCAGGATTTATATCCATTGATGAATATTTGGAATGAACCACCTGTTGCAGGGTTTACTAATATAACAGATGGTTTAGAAGCAACTTTCGACGCATCATCGTCATACGATTTTGAAGGAGAAATAGTAAGCTATGAGTGGGAGTTCGGAGATGGAACAAATGGTACAGGAATAACAATTAAACACACTTACATAAATAATGGCAGTTATACTGTAAATCTTACTGTCACTGATGAAGATAATAAAACCAGTAAGAAATCAATGATAGTTAGTGTAAGTGGTATTGGAGAAAAAACTCCCCCAACTGTTAAAATTACAAAACCCGAACATGCATTCTACATGGGAAACAAAAAAATAAGACGATTATTCCTACGCATGGCTCTAATCATCGGAAGTATAACAGTTGAGGTTAACGCATCCGACAGTGGATCAGGTATAGATCGTGTTGAGTTCTATGTTAACGGTAAACTAAAAGGAAACCGTACTACAGCACCTTACAGCTTTAATTGGACAAAGGACAGGTTAGTAAGATTCATCCATGTACAAGTTTTAAAGGTTGTAGCATATGACAAATATGGTAATGCAGCAGCTGATAGCATGCTAGTAAAAAAATTCCTATAAAAACACTCTTTTTTATCTTTTTATTTTTGTAGGTAACATTTTCTGTATCTTTCCCAAACCTGGTTTGTATGCTCCTGTATTTCTTTTAATCTTTTTTCGTCTCTCTCTGGTTTGAATAGATGTCTGAAACGCCCCTGTTGTTTGATCCATTCCTCAATAGGTTTAGGTTCTATTTTTTTCTCAAGAAGAAGCTTGCTTTTACCGTTAAAAGTAACAACATCGTTTTCACACTCATAAAGTGCCCATGCGCCTGTATCCACCGCTAGCGTACCCAGCTCTACTGTTTTATCCATGCTGAAGCGCCAACCTGGTGGACATGGTGCTAATATCTCGATGTATTTTGGTCCTTTGATGCTCTTTGCTTTTTTTACCTTGTTGTATAAATCCTCAGGGTAGCTTACGCAGGCTTGTGCTGAATATGGTATGTGGTGTGCCATTATTATCTCGCCCATCTCTTTTCTGAACTCTGTTTTTCCATCTACTGTTGTTGTCGTCCATGCAGCATATGGTGTTGCTCCGCTACGTTGTATGCCTGTGTTTGAGTAGATCTGATTGTTGTAGCAGATGTAAATGAAATTTGTTTGTCTCTCTAAAGCACCTGAGAGTGCTTGTATTCCTATGTCGTATGTTCCTCCATCTCCAGCCCATGCTAACACAGTGGTATCTGTTTTTCCTTGTTTTCGAAGTGCTGCTTCTACGCCTGATGCTCCCGCTGCTGCTGCCTCAAAAGCTATGTTCATAACTGGTATATCGAAAGACGTGTTCGGATACAAACTTTCAATAACTGCTGTGCAACAGGCTGGTACTACCATCACAGTGTTTTTACCAAGTGCTTTGAAAACCATGCGTAAGCCTAGTGTAGCTGGGCAACCTGGGCATGCAGCGCTACCAGGTAGTACACACTCATCATTTGGTAAATCTTTAATCGCCATGCTTTAATCCCCCTCGAAACCGTACCATTCAAAGTCTTTTGCTTTACCGTTTATCACTTTTTTGCAGATTTTTTCTATATCCTGGTATGTGACGTCTTTACCGCCCAGTCCAGCTATGAAACCATTTATTTTCGCGTCTGATTTGTTGTATAACGCTGCTTTGGTTTCGTTGAAAAGAGCTCCTTCTGAACCAATGCTAATGTTGCGATCTATAACTATAAGGTCGGCTTGTTTACCTAGTTTTATCATCTCTTCTTTTGGGAATGGCCTGAATGTACGAACTCTTGCTAGACCGATTTTCAATCCTTCTGCACGAAGATTATCTATTGCTGCTTTGCTCTCTGCACCAAGCGCACCCATGGCCATCAGTATATATTCTGCGCCTTCGCATTTGTATCGCTCTACGAAATCACCGTGGTATCTGCCAAACTTGTTTTTCCATTCTTTTGCTATCTCAGGTATAAGTGTTTTAGCATTCTCTTGTGCATCCTGCATAGCCTTCCTAACCTTTTCATAATGAGCAGGTCCTATGATGTTACCAAAAGTGATAGGGTTGTCAACATCAAGTTTCCACAGGGGTTTAAAAGTTGGTATGAAATCGTCTATCTCTTTCTGCTCAGGAATGTAAGCTGGCATTGATGTGTGTGATAAAATAAAAGCATCATAGTTTATCATAACAGGCAGTCCAACTTTTTTGTGTTCACCTAGTTTAAAACTCTGGATGACTGTATCAAAAATCTCTTGGTTGCTGCTGCAGTAGAACTGTATCCATCCTGTATCCCTCTGTGATATCGAGTCGTTTTGGTCAGCCCATATGTTCCAACCAGGCCCAATAACGCGGTTAATATTACACATTATAACAGGTAATCTGGCTAATGCTGCCCAATGTAACATCTCATGCATTAGTAGCAAACCATGTGATGATGTTGCTGTAAATGTTCTTGAGCCAGCAGCGCTAGCACCTATGCAAGCACTCATAGCTGAGTGTTCGCTTTCAACGCATATGTACTCTCCTTTGTATTCACCTGTTGCCACGTATTTTGCTATACCCTCTACCAACGTGGTTTGTGGTGTTATAGGATAAGCTGCTACAACATCTGGCTTTGCCATAACAGCTGCCTTAGCAGCTATGTAATTACCAGTATCAATCATAACGTTCATTTATCCTCAGCCTCCCTCTCCATAACAATTGCTTTTACTTTGCAAACATTAGCGCAGACTCCGCAGCCTTTGCAATAATCAAAATCAATGCTAACTGTTCCATCCTTGTTTTTTGTTATAACGCCCTCTGGGCAGAAAACCCA
>JBFYMH010000041.1:0-11495 GCA_041305005.1 Thermoplasmatales archaeon
CTGGTTATATCAGAGTTGTATTTATGGTAACGTGAGCCGAAATCAAACAAAGCAAAACTGCCTTTTTTAAGTCTGGTTTCACCATGGCTGTAATGAGGTTCAGCAGTGTTTCTACCAAAAGACGAAATAGTTTCAAAAGCAGGTTTATCGGCACCATTTTTCTGCATAAGATAGTCTATCTCAGCAGCAATCTCGTATTCATACATCCCCTCATGCAACATACCTGGAATAGTCTTCATTACTTTGTCCGCTATCTGACATGATTTTCTTATTATTTTTATCTCAACTTCATCTTTAATAAGTCTGGTCCTTGCAAAACTTTCTGATACATCTAAGAAATTTACTTTCTTGCATCTTTCTTTCAATTTAAGAAAATCTCTGTGAGAGATTGCATCAAGGTTCAAACCAACTTTTTTAATTTTTGATAAATTTTTTTTCAAGAACTCATCAAAAGTTTTTTTGTCTTTGTAAACATAAAGATTTGCATCAGATTTTTTTGCAAGTTCAGCCTCAAGCTCAGAAACTAAAAGATCCACCTCACCATCAGGGTAAACAAAAGCTATTGCCCCTTCAAAGATCCCTTTATCAAGACCTGTTACATAAAAAAAGTTATCATCAACACATGGTTCGCCTGGGTTTTTAATTAATATCGCATCAAGTTTTTTTCCCACGTTTTTAAAAATATTTTTTACTCTCTTATTAACCATTTTGATGCCACCAGCGCAAAGACTCTTTTTAACTTAGAGTGAAATTAAATAAAATAGAATGATGTTTAGAGATTTTAGATTTTAAAAATTATAATTTTTTGTACTGCTGGACCAAGTTGTTAAGCTGTGATAAATCGTCTTTGATTGTATCAACTTGTTTCATTTTTTCTTGCTCAAACGACTTTAATATCTCTGGCAAGTTTCGGGTAAGCTTGTAAACATGGACGGGTCTACCTTTTCCTTTCTTTTTAACATCTCTTTTCTTAGCCCATCCTCTTCGTCTCATCTCTTGCATTGCAACGCTTACCTCAGGTTGTCTAAGGTCTGCTCCTTGCTCCACATCAGCTGATTTGCATTCCTCAACCTGTGAGATAAACATTAAAGTCTTAGCAAGGTTTTTTGGCATCCCAAGATCCGTAAATAACTGAACGGCTCTATCATCCTTTTCATCCAATACGAAAGACCTCTTATGCTTCATTTTCTCCTCGTTATTTGTAAATCATTCGTCAGTATTTATATTTTTCTCATTTTTTCAATTTTAAGTGGAGTTTCATTTTTAAATTTCTTAATTTTTATGCCACTCTCACTAAGCATTTTTTTAGCGAGATCATCCGGATAATCACCAGAAAAAATAATCTCTTTAACACCTGCGTTTATAAGCATCTTCACACAAACAACACAAGGTGTATTAGTACAATACAGAATGGAATCCTTTATCGACGTACCAAAAACAGCAGCTTGAATTATTACATTCTGCTCGGCATGTAAACCCCTGCAGAGCTCATGACGTTCACCAGACGGCACATTCAGCGTCTCTCTAAGACAACCAATCTCCAAACAATGCTTAAGGCCCTTCGGAGCTCCATTGTAACCAGTACTTAGTATATGTTTATCCTTTACAAGTATGGCCCCTACTTTTCTTCTAAGACAAGTGCTTCTCTTTGAGATGACATGAGCCATTTCCATAAAGTATTCATCATATGATGGTCGTTCTTCCATGAAAATCAAAACATAATAGTTGTGGTGCTTAATAAAATTGTTATGTAGTTGATGTTGATATTATTTGTTTATCTTGTTTAAAACCTGGGGCTATATTCTCCCTCAAAAGTGCTCTGAATGCCGTCGTCAAAACAGAGAACACAAGGATCAATCCAACTAAGTAGATATCAAAAATTGGAGCTGTTGTAAAAATCGTGTTCAACGCAGGAATATAGATAATTGCCAGGATCATCAGGATGGTGAAAACAAAAAAAGACTTCAATAAGAAATTCTTTCTTTTGAATTTCTCTAGTAACGTTCCCTCACGTAAAATAAAAACATAAAGCTGTGGAGAAAGTAAGGTAATTGCAAAGGAAACCGTTCCCGCCATCACCTTTGCATTCTCTTCAGTTGCACCAAGACCTAACATATAACGTAACGTAATGATGTATCCTGCAGCTATTGACAAACCAAAAATAATACCATCAACAATCATCATTATCCGCTGCCGTTTTGTTATAATTGGTTCTGAGAGTTTAGCTGGTTTATGTTTCATTATGCTTTTATCAGCAGAATCTGTACTTATACCAATAGCGGGAAGGCTCTCCATGACAACGTTTGACCATAGAAGCTGCAATGGCAAAAGCGGAGCAGGGTAACCAAACAGAGGCGTAATCAAAATACCAACAACTTTCCCTATATTATTTGTTAAAAGGTACCGGATAAGTTTTTTTAGATTTTGATAAACCTTTCTACCTTCCTCAACAGCTTTTACAATGGTAGAAAAATTATCGTCAGTAAGAATTATGTTTGCTGCTTCCTGAGAAACTTGGGTTCCAGCACGGCCCATAGCGATGCCGACATCAGCTTTTTTCAGAGCAGGGGCATCGTTTACACCATCACCAGTCATAGCAACAATATGTTCTTTTTCTTGCAGTTTATCGACAATTTTTAGTTTATCCAACGGTGCAACGCGTGAATAAACACGGAGATGCTCAACGTGATGACCAAATTCATCGTCGCTCATCTGTTCTAGGTCTCTACCCTCGATAACCTGATCGATATCAGTTGCTATACCTACCTGTTCAGCTATAGAAAAACCGGTTTTCTTGCTATCACCGGTGATCATGACCACGTTTATGTTTGCATCTTTTGTCTCTTGTATCATCTGTTTAACCTCGTCTTTTGGGGGATCATATATTGCTGCTGTAGCAAGGAAAGTAAAATCAGATGGGTTGCTTGTATCAATTTTTTCTATATCGCCGATTTTTTTTGCAAAACCAATCAGCCTGAAACCTTTTTCAGATCTTGTAGCTAGTTCTTTTGATATATGCTGTCTATGATGCTCATCAAGAGGCTGTGTTTTACCGTCAACATAATAAGAATTGCAAAACGATAGTATCTTTCCTGGTGCCCCTTTCATGTATATCTCTCTTTTTCCTTTGCTGTCCTCTGTTGAGATGGCGGAAAACATTAAGTCAGACGAAAAAGGAACACTATCTATTATTTTGAAGGAATCAAATTGATTTGGTTTAAAACCATTCAGAATAGATGCTTTTATTAAAGCAATCTCAGTCGGGTCTCCTATCTCTTTTACAACATTTCCATCTTGCTCTACCACCTGAGCAGTGGAACATTTTACAGAAGTTAAAAAGATGTCATGTAAAACACCTGATTTTCCTTCTGCAACCATTTTAAAAAGATCAGACATTACATGGAATTTGCCTTCGATGAAAAATTCTTTAACAGTCATATCATGTTTTGTGATAGTCCCTGTTTTATCAGTACAAATATAGTCCACGTTTCCAAGTGTTTCCACAGAGGATAGTTTTTTTACGATAACTGAGTTTTTCGCAAGACGCTCCATAGCAAGCGAAAGGGCAATAGTCATTGATGCTGGCAAGCCTTCAGGGAATACAGCAACCATAATACTAATGGCAAGCAAAACAGATGGGCCTATGCCAAAATTTCTAAAAATACCCATCATTAAAACAAGAATTGTTGCAACAAACGCAAGCGCTAGCAATGTTTTTACTTCGCGATTCATCTTTTTTTGTAACGGTGTTTGTTCGTCTTCTGTTTCTTGTATGTTTTTTGCTATTTTGCCAATCTCCGTAATAGCTCCCGTTTTTACAACAATGGCTTTGCCATAACCATTGAGAATTTTGCTTCCACCAAAAACGATATTACCCATCTCATATAACTTCAGGTCTTTCCCATCTAACGTACTTGCATTTTTGCTAACGGGCTCGCTCTCCCCAGTCAAATGGGCTTCATCTACTATTATATTAGTTGATTCTACAACACGTGCATCAGCTGGAAGAATGTCACCTGACTCAAAAACAATTATATCACCTGGAACCAAGAATTTAGATGCAATGACCTCGATATTGCCCTCTCGAATAACTTTAAACTGAGGAGAAAGGATTTTTTTAAGTTCCTCGGCGGCTTTCTCTGCTTTTCCCTCTTGTATAAGGCTGATAATTGTGTTAATGAATACAACACCAATTATAGCAACCGCTTCAAGTAAGTCATTCAAAATAAAATAAGATAAAACAGAAGCGATAATCAAAATCAGAGACATCGGTTCAACAAGTGCCTCCACTAATTTTCGCAATATCGATTTTTTCTTTTCTTTAGCTATTTCATTCAGTCCGTAAACATTTAGCAGTTCCTCTGCTTTTTTATCAGAGAGGCCATTTATCGATGAATCAAATTTTTTAAACAATTCTTCTGTTGGATAATTGTAGAAATCTGCTGATCGATCATTATCTTTAGTTATCATGTTTTTCGAAAACGGATATCATTAGTTTCTAATTTAATGTTTGTCATAAGTAAGAAGATTAGATAAAATATATATGCAAACATCTGTTTTCATTGTTAAGGATGGATAAAATGAAAATGAACAAAAAGAATCTTATGATTTTATGTTTAGCTGGTGGCATTATGCTATTCTTCATAGGAATGGCAACTTATATAGCAATGGGGCCAAGTACTGAGACATATCTGCTACCTCGTCAGATATCTTCATTAATCAAACTTACTGGAATGGGGCTCGTGTGTATATCAATGATTGTAGGTGGGTTCTTTGTTGAAAAATTAGACAAAGACACAAAAACTTTGTTGCTTATATTTGGGGTTATTCTACTTTTGATGAATATTTTTATATTTTGGCATGGAGCTTGAGGTGAAAAATTATGTTCAATATGAAGAATAAAGATTTAATAATGCTAGGAATCATTGTTGGAATTGCCTTCTTTTTTATAGGTGCAATAATAAGTAACGTATTCCAAAGCAATGAAACAAATCTTCTACCCTACAAAATATCAGCCTCAATTAAGTTAATTGGAATGGGTTTTTTAATAAGTTCAATGGTCATAGGTGGAATTATTGTTGAAGATATTGATAAAAATCTAAGAATGTTGCTACTAATTCTAGGTTTAATTTTGTTAATTATCTATACTATTGGAGCTCAGCAACTTAATTGGAGCGTTTCAGGCATGCTGGGTTCACCTTCAAGTAGCGATGTATATAATAGCAGACCTACGGGCTATGGAATCCCTGGATTTGAGGCGGTTTATGCGATTGCGGCGATAGCTGCTGTTCTTTTGATAAGCAGGATAAAGCATCGCAGATAGGTAACACTTATGGAACTAGAAAGCACTAAGGATTCGCCTTTAGGAATTTTATTAATTGCAACTTTTTGGATATTCGTCGGAGTCTTGTTTCTATCCGTGAATTCTTCTTTTGGCTCACAAAGTATGTTTATGTTAATTTTTATAATCCTAGGGGCTTTTTTTATATTCCTTGGATGGGGACTTATAACTCTGAGAGCTTGGGCTTATTACGCTTCACTTGTTATTGCGCTTCTTGGATTAATTCCGGCAGTTTCTGTTATACCTAGCATCATATATAGTCTAATGAGGGGATATTTCTATGGAATGACTACTTTCATTTTTCTGGCATTTATTCCCATGGCATGGTATCTGTTTAAAAATATGAACAGATTAGTTAAGAAACAAAAAGATAAAACAAATATATTCTGTCCTAAATGCGGACGGGCCATTCCTTTTGATTCGAATTTCTGTCCTTACTGCGAGAAAAAAATTTGAATACGTTATTTCTTCAACTTTATTTCAACTTCTTGGAAATCTCTTGCAACGAAAGAATTTTTGAAAACCTTTTTCGCATCATTTTCTATTATGCGATAATCGTTGTAGCGTGGGCTTATATGTGTCAGAAACAGGTTTTCAACCTTTGCTTGTTTTGCTATCTCTGCTGCCTGATAGGCGGTAGCGTGACCATATTCGCCAGCGATATCCTCTAGCTCCGAGTCAAATGTAGCATCGTGAATAAGTAAATCCGCACCTTTAGAAAACTCTATCAGGTTCTTAGTTGGTTTTGTATCACCAGTTATCACTATCTTTCTACCTTTTCTTGATTTTCCCAAAACCATATCCGGGGTGATTTTCTTGCCATTCTTCAAAGTTACAGACTGACCGTGTTGAAGTCTACTAAAAAGAGGGCCCTCTGGTACGCCTAGCTCCAGCGCCTTCGGTTTGTTAAACTTACCTGGGCGTTCATTTTCTTCTACAGAATATGCTAAAGCCGGGACATTATGATCGACCTCAAGGGCATGTATAGAATATCCATCAAAATCTATTGTATCACCATCTTTTAGTTCATGTGAACATATTCTATACGCAGGCCTGAAATAACCAAGAGACAACAACTGCGATGTCAAATTATCAATCCCACGCGGTCCGTATATATCAAGTGGATTATCCCTGTCGTTCAGCTGCATGGTTTGAATCAAACCAGGTAAACCCAGGAAATGATCCCCATGAAAATGAGTAATGAAAATCTTTGATATCTGCATGTAGCTAAGATTCGATTTCTGGAACTGACGCTGCGTGCCTTCACCACAATCAAACAAAATAACCTCGCCACTTCTTTTAACAGCTATTGATGAAACGTTTCGTTTCACAGTAGGCCAACTGCCACTAGTTCCTAGGAATATAACACTCAGTTGAGTCATATTGGAAAAGGTGATGACAATTCTATTGTAAAAGCGTTTTGGTCATTTTTTATAAACAGCAAAATACCGGGTGAGACTACGATGAACCCTGAAATCGTGTTTCTCAACAAGTGAAAAATACTTCTCACCAAGAGAAATCATATCCTTGTTTGATAAACCAATAACGGCCCGTCCATCTTTTTTTAAAAACTCGGAGATACTTCTAAAAGCACGATCATAAAGCTGTTGTATTTTTTCTCCTTTTGTTGTGGTCGATTTTCCATATGGCATATCTGTTACAACAGCATCAACCTCGGTTACATGTTTCTTGATATCCCCTACATCCACGCAAAATAACTCATATTTTCCTATTTTATAGAAATCGAGCGTCTTCCTGCATCCATCTATCATCTTGTTTTCTACGTCACTACCGATAATCTTAGCGCCGATTAAACCAGCTTCTATTAATATTCCACCTGTTCCACAAAAAGGATCTAACAAATTTTCATTTTTTTTGACACAGGATAGATTCACCAAGGCGCGTGCGATTTTAGGATGAAGAGAAATAGGTGAAAAAAATGGTCGATGCTGTACTTTTCTGTTTTCAAACTGGGATCTATCTATCGTTGACATAAGCAAACCGACATATACGGCTTTATCTGTTATTAAAATCCTAATAGTTATGTCTGGATTGACTAGGTTTACTTTCCTGTTTTTTGTATAAACCTCTCCCACTGCATCAAGGATGGGTAGTGAGTCTAGGTTTGATCTGTTTTTGTGTTTTATAGATATAGAACCTTCTTTTTTGATTGGTTTGTTTTTAGAGCAAATTTTTACATCATTAGGATCATGGGTGCAAGAAAAAAGGAGTTCGCTAATGGAAAAAGTGAACGATAATCTATTTTCAAGTTGTTTAATTTTAGAATCAGACGTATCTGTTTCAATAATTAAAACATCATCATTTGAATCAACAATACTATAACTTATAAACTCCGCATTCAAACACGCTAGTATCTCGCTTTTTGGCAAGGCTTTATGTTCTTTTGACAACTCAAATAATATTAACATATCATATTTGATAATGTATAATTAATATTTTAATAGATTACCAAAATTTCCTTCGCCAGACTCTCTTAAAAATGTTTTCAAGGTTGATTGTGATTTTTAACAAAGGCGGCGTTATCAATGTGGTTGCAATTGTAACTGTAATGGTTGTGGCCATTACCTGATGAGCAACTTGTCCAGTGAGTACACCATGAGTAATTGCAACACTTGCTGTGATAAGTGCCATCTCCATACGCGGTATCATACCTACTCCAACCTGTATAGAATCCGCAGTTTTCATGCCTGCAAATTTTGCCCCTATACTGCAACCAACTATTTTCCCCACTATAGCAACACAGATAATCACTAACGCAAAGATACCTATACTCAGAAAAGCCGTGATATCAACAGTGGCTCCAACCCAAACAAAAAATAGAGGAATCAAGAAACCCTCTCCGATTACTTTTACATCATCTATTATCTTCTTTGAATAAATCGTGTTACCTATAATAGTCCCTGCGAGGAATGCACCTATTATGCCTGTAATACCAGACTTGAATGCAAAGTAAGAATATATTAACATTATAGCTATAGAAATACCAAGAAATGCTTTTGGAAGTTGAATCTTTTCCCCCAGGTTTAATACTCGACCTAGAATTTTTATTCCTATATAAATGAAAATTAGGAAATATAAAATCATTGTAAAAGCTAAAAAAGTTATATCTGCTAAGGAACCTCCGACCAATAAAAATGTTAGTAGAACTATACCTATTACATCGTCAACGACAGCGGCACCGAGTATTGCTATACCAGGATATGTGTTAAGTATTTTTAAATCCATTAATGTTCTAACAGTAACTCCGACTGAGGTAGCAACCAGCATAAGCCCTATAACAGTACTAGCCTGCCAAGAAAAACCAAAAGATATACTAGCTGCAAAACCTAAAATTAGTGGAACAATAACACCACCAACAGCAACGTAGAAAGAGGCTTTTTCCATACCCTTAAATTTAGAGAGATTTATCTCCAAACCTGAAATGAACATCAAAAATAATATCCCTAGACCCGCAAACAAACTAAAATCTTCTCCAGTGTAATCAATTTTTGGGAGTACTACGGCCCAGTTAAAAATGGAAAAACGCAATCCAGAGATTAGTCCTAGCCCAAAACCTCCTAGTAATATACCAGCTAGTATCTCACCTATGACGGGAGGCTGTTTTAATTTATCAAAGATATATCCTAAGAATCTAGCAAGAATTAGAGCTAAAGCAACTGCAAGAGCTATTTCCAATATATTATCAAGCGTGAAAATCAACCTTCTTCATCTGTTATAGGGTGATATTGAGTTGCAGCATAATATTTCCTAATAAGTTGATGCAGAGTAAGCTCACCGACTATTTTTTTACCCTCTACAACAGGTAGCCTACGCGTTTTATATTCCACCATCTTACGAAGAGCATCTACAACCTTATCGTCGGGTTTACAGAAAACAACATTACGGGACATGATTTTTCCAGCTGTTTTTGCTGTACCATGCTGAAGAGATCTTACATCGGGCATACCAAAAACATAAGACGGCAGGCGTTTTGGCGCCAATATCGATAAAACATCATGTTCAGTTATAACGCCGACGAGTTCTCTACTGCCTTTGCTTTTAACAACCCATATATGATGTCTCCCACACAGAATAGATAAAACATGATAAATGTCCTCATCTTCCTCTATCATTGGGACATCCCAAACACGCTTATCCATTAACTGTTTGACACTGAGCTCATAAAAATCAGCTATTAACCTATTTTCCTTCGTCATCAAAGTGCATAAATCAAAGAGGCAATATTTAAAAACTACTTAAAAAGAAAACATAACTCAATTAATTTTTCTTTTTATCTTTTTTCTTGATTTTACCATCTATTTTAGATCTTATATCATCTATGCCTTCAAACCATTTATCAACGCCTTCTTCATCGATTTCCCCGGTTATCTTGTCTATTTTATAACGTAAATCGTCCTCACCTTCGAACCAATCATATTCATGTTTTCTTTTCTTCTTACGAGCAGCGATTTTCTCAATATCCTCTTCTTCAGTTTTCACTGAGAATATCTCCTTGTCTTTGCGAGGTCTACTTATCCTAATCTCTTCTACTTTTGGACCGCTTTTTGAATCCATAAGTATCTCCTCTGTTGGTACGTCTTTATCTGAGTTCATAATTGCATTTTTTTTATTGGATGATACAGACACAACTACTCCATGCGAACTACAACTTTGTATAGGTTGTTCTTTTGGAGTTTCGCTAACTACATTTTTAGTGCGTCTTTTTTGTCTAAAATTTACTATTAATATAGCTGATATAACAGCGATTACAGCAACGACAATCGGCATGTACTGATTTTGTAACAAAGACTCAATAAATCCTGGAGGGATATAGATCTTTACAGTTTTCTTTCCCTCACCATATCCATCTTTCTGTGCTATAATTGTTATCTCATTATAATTACTAGGAGCAGTTAATAATGCAACACCATCCTCATCTGTGATTTCTGTTTGTCCTACAATGCTTTGTATTCCAACCGATACGCCTTCTACAGGGAGGTTATATTCGTCTTTAACTGTAATAGTAAAAGGCTCATTTGATTTAACGATTTGTTGTCCGTTTAACGTAATAAATAGTTGTTTCTCTTGAGCTAAAATAGGACTAATAAAAGCAAATGTAATAGAAAATAAACTAATAGCTATAGTAAATAAAATAACAAAATGACTATTTTTACTATTTTGAAGTCTCTTCCTCATTAACCACCTTTTTAGAGTGCCATGATAGGATATCTTAGGACGTATTTATGTTTTTTTAAACAAAATATAGATGGTGTATCTCAAAAATTTAATTATTATTTAATACAAAAAATATTAATAGTAAGATGTTTAATATTATGTTATAAAAATATGAGTGCAAAATCAGGAAAAAAACATATTTTACACATATGGAACAAAATGGTAAGTATTGTAAACAAAGATTTATATATTGATAAAAATAATATAACTTAAATAAGGTGAGACAAAAAATGCAGCTCTCCAGAGAAATCAGAGTGTGCTTCGTAACAATCATATTACTGCTAAGTTCACTATCAATTTTAACTATTTTTACCTATACTGTTAAGGCAGAGGAAACAGCAGGGACCACCACATTTTATTTCCACGAAGAATTAATTGAAGATGAAAACTTATTGTATCTCCTTGAGCTCTATAATGTAGAGAAATTATCGGATTTAATAGATGAGGATTATAATGAGTCTGAATTGATGGATCTTTATGATTTCTTATCAGCTTATGGATCTGGTAGGTTGATGGATCAAAACCCGCCAATTAAAACCAATGATTCAGAATACCCGCCAACCATTAAAACAATTATAGACATGTGCCGTAAAGGTGAATTTGAGGAGTTATTATTAAATGTTTTAACCTCTTATTTCGCACCATTCCAAGGTGCCTATATCTACAACGGCGAAGAACCTCTCGAATTAAAAGGCGACGTAAAATTTAATCTATATTTTTCATCACCGCCTTGGTACCTCTGGGACAGCGATACAGTTAATGTCAGTTTTTCTGTATTAAAAATATTAGAGGACGTAGAAGATCCAGAGTATCTAGAAGATTTCATTCAAACCAAGTTCACCGAGTCAAAAGAGGTTCAAGTAAAAAGAAAGTTGCTATCACCCATGAAAGACGTTGTAGAATACGAAATTTCCATCCC
>JBFYMH010000042.1:0-5298 GCA_041305005.1 Thermoplasmatales archaeon
ATCATGAAAATGTATTCTTCTATAGGCATTCCAAAGAGATTACCAACTGTTTTATCTTGAGCGAAAATCCATATGCCCATTCTAACTGAGATTTGATCCCATATTACACCGATTATAAAAAGGATGAATACTGAGATGAGGAGGTTCTTGAAGTTTATACTCTTTCTCAATAGATACAGTAAAATCAGTGATGGAATTATAGCAAAAATTGTCATCAACAAAATATACTCGTACATACAGAAAACAACAGAAACTGGTTAATAAAATCTTTCTCAAGATTTTATGAGATAATCGTCAGAAATGAGAAACCAAAAGCGAAAACAAAATATGTCATATACATGAGCGCCCAAGAAGGTGTATTTTCAAAGAACCTGCTTCTTTTTTCTTCGAACATCAAACGGAATACAAAAAAACCTGGTATTGCTAAAAAAGTTAACAACAACAAACCTTCATTCAATACCCCGCTGTTTATCAATAGAGGAATCATCACAAACGGGAAAAACATAAATGGCAATGACATAAAAGCTGCTTTTTTTGCCCCAAAAGTGTTTACGAGTGTGCGTACGCCTGTTTTTTTATCAGCCTCGCTGTCCAGCATATCCTTTGTAGATGAGCCACCTACTAGGAAGAACATAGCTATTAAACCTATTGATAACGGCAAAGGTTCAAGTGGGTTTCCGAAAACACTCCATGAAGCAAGTATTCCTAACAACCCTCTTGGCATGGCAACCCATATCTGATTCAAAAACAGGTAGTTTTTCAATCTAGGGGGAAGCGAATAGGTAACTGTGAACAATGTTATTAGAAGAATTAAAAATGTGAAAATAAAACCCACTAGTATTGCTATGGTAAACGACATTAGATATAGTGTAACGGAGATGATTTTCGCTTCGGAGACAGACACCGTTCCTTTTGGTATAGGGCGATATGGTTTGGATAATTTATCTGTTTCAACATCTGTTAGTTGATTCAAAGTGTTTGATGCACCATTCAATAAAGCTAATGAAAAACTAGCAGGAATTATAATTTTAATCAAAACCAGCAGAACATCCTCTGTTCTTCCATTATGAAAGAAGCTAGCCACCATTATACAAGTTGAAACAATAACAGGTGCTAGTAGTGTAAAAGGGCGAATCAAATCTATATAGCCTTTAAGGTGTTGTTTTAATTCTGCGTTTCTCCTCATTAATCATTTATTTTGGGTTCTTTTATATTATAAAGATTGTTTTACAAGTGTTACCAAAAAAACAAAATGATAATAAGAAAAACATTGATTCACTTAAGATATGACAACGTTTAGAGAATTCATAGCTATTGACATAGACTCAAATAAAAAACTAGTTGAATTTGGAAACGAGGTTAAAAAAACAGGAGCAGACCTAAAACTCGTAGAACCGGATAATATTCATATAACACTAAAATTCCTAGGAGACACCGAAGAAACACTAGCAGAGGAGATAGAGGAAATAATAAAGAACGCAGTTAAAGAAACCAAATCATTTAATATCCAATTAAAAGGAACAGGAGTTTTTCCAAATAATAATTATATCAAAATTGTATGGTTGGGAATACAAAACGGCGAACCAATAGCAGAAATAGCACAAAGAATAGATGATCAGACCTCAAAAATCGGTTTTGAGAAGGAAAAAAGAGGTTTCTTGCCACATCTAACAATTGCAAGGGTGAAAACAGCGAGTAACAAAGATAAACTATTACAAGTTTTAGAGAAATACAGGGATGCAGAGTTCGCAGATATAAAAGTAGAAGCTATAAAACTAAAGAAAAGTGAATTAACTCCAAATGGGCCTATCTACACTGATTTGAAGGTATTTAAAATATGATTATTTGGTGGTGAGCAAGATACAATATTGGCTAATTATCTTAGGTTTAATCCAAATAGTATTACTTCTGATAAGCATATTTTTCTTCACAGATAAAAGAATCTACAAAAAAACTGCAAACGAATACTATACACTCTTCAAAAAGAGTATTATCCCAATAATAATCATCCTGGGTGTTGTATTATTTCATTTGATGGAAGTTAAAATTATAGATCCGATAACCACGGAAATCGTTGGAGCGGATTTTGCACCATCGATAAAAAGTTTAGAAGACAGCATCGTAGCATCATTCTCAAACTATTGGACGCCCGCATTGGTCTCTTTTTTTGTACTAATGTACATAGCAGTTTATCCATTCACACTATGGTTCTCACCAGTATATTTCATAATAGCGGATGAGAAGAAAGCAATGAAAACATTAGCATACGGACTTTTGTTGATATACATAATAGCGTTACCGTTCTACCTGTTCTTACCGATAACAAACGTATACGTATTCAACAATCTGGGATCAGCACTAGAAAACACTATACCAACTGTGGAAAACTTCTTCTATTCTGTGACCACAGAAAACAACTGCCTCCCATCGTTACACACAGCAATGACAATAATAATAGCTTACTCGATGAGTTTAACAAAAAACAAAAAACTAACCTACCTAGCATATTTCACAATGATAACGGTCATAACCGCAATAATATACCTAGCTATACATTGGATAGTAGACATAATAACAGGTGCAGTATTAGCAATAGCCATAATATTCATATTAAGATACGTTATGAAGAAAAAAGAATTGGAGCAAACAAAATGAACAGTACCAGGGACGTAGAAAAAAAAGTCCTACAAAAAATCACACCAACACAGGTAGATAAAAAAAGAATACAAACGACAATAAAAGACTTGAAAAAAATTGTACAAAAAGAACTAACAAAAAACAAGTTACCAGCAAAAATAGAGCTGGTTGGGTCAACAGCAAAAGATACCTACCTAAAAACAAACCTGGACATAGACATGTTCATACTATTCCCAACCAGCTTTCAGAAAAACGAGATAGGAAAACACGCTATAAACATAGGCAGAAAAATACTAAAAAAAACAGAGGAATGCTACGCAGAACACCCATATATAAGAGGATACTACAACAACACAAAAACAGAGATAGTACCATCATATCAGATAGAAAAACCCTCGCAGAAACTATCCGCAGTAGATAGAACACCACTGCACACTAAATACGTTATAAAAAACCTTAAACAGACACAAAAACAAGAAGTAAGACTACTAAAACAATTTCTAAGAGGCATAGGATGCTACGGAGCAGAAGCAGAAATAGAAGGGTTTTCAGGCTACCTATGCGAGATACTTATAATAAAATACAAAACCTTTGATAAACTAGTATTAAACGCTAAAAACTGGAAAACAAAACACAAAATAACACTAACAAAGGCTAAACACCCGACATTTGACACACCGCTTACTTTCATAGATCCAGTGGATAACAACAGAAACGTAGCATCTGCCGTATCAAAAGAAAAATATGATTTGTTCATAAAAGCATGCAAAGAATACTCGAAAAAACCGCGTATAACCTTCTTTTTTCCAGAAAAAACCAAACCATGGACACTCAAAAAAATAAAAGAACAAATCAAAAAACAAAACCACAGATACATAGGAATAACATTAACAAAACCAGATGTAATACCTGAAAATTTATACCCTCAGATAAGAAAAGCAACACGTTCAATAAGAGAATCATGCGAAAGAAATAATTTCAAGATATACAAAACAGCATTTCATCTAGAAAACAAAAAAATACTGATAATAATAGAAACAGAAAAACAACCACTACCAAAAACAATGATCCATGTAGGACCACCAGTAGAACTAAAAGAGAACGCTGAAGATTTCATAAAAAAATGGGAAAACAACAAGAGAATAGTTAAAAAACCATACAAGAAAAACGGTAAGTTCTACGTAGAGATAAAAAGAGAATACATACAACTTAACAAATATCTGGGAGACAAGGTTAAGAATCTAAGCCTTGGAAAACACCTTGAAATAAGCAAACAAAAAGGATACATGATTGTAGAACAGGATAAACTATTAACAGAGGCTCTTAGAATTTTTTGGACTGAATATCTTGACAATAAGAAGCCTTGGGACAGGTAGAGTCCAAACTTATATATCATGATTGTTTGATATTTTAATTGGATGAAAACTCTAGGAGTTTACACAAGAGATTTTTCTTTGTATCACGACCTACTGAAAATACTCAAAAAAAGGAATATAGCCTATGTTTCACTGACATCTATAGATAGCATACCAAGTAGAATCGGCGTTATATTGACTTCTAATAGCGAGATACATGACATAAAATCCCAGAATGTTATAGCAGCAGATGCATACGATAGTATTGATCATGCTGTTGATCTTGCTATGCAGATTCTAATCGGCAAGGAACTGTATTCAAAGGTTTATATTGGTATAGACCCAGGCGACCAACCAGGTGTAGCGGTTGTAGGCGATGATATCCTACTGCAGAAAACCTGTGTTGAAGCGCCTGAGAAGGTAGCAGCTATAGTGAAACGTTTTCTAAGGGAATACCCCTCAGTTGAAACTCTTATACGCATTGGTGATGGATCTACAATTACTAGAAACAGGATAATAAACTCCTTGATCTCTCTTCAGATGCCGATAGAGATAGTTAATGAAGCAAAGACAACATCTTCACAAAAAACAAAAACGATTAGGCCTGAGAGGGATAGCGAGGCAGCTGCGGCGATAGCTATGCGAACAGGTGGCAAAGTACAGAGACGCCTACCGCTTGAGCCCACAAGAGGCGATGTTAAAAACATCCAGGAGAAGAGCAGGAAGTTGACAAACGGTAGGTTTTCCATACCTGCTGAGACTGCCCTGAAAGTTCTAAGAGGAGAGATAAGTCTTAAAGAGGCAGTAGAATCAGAGAAAACACGTAAAAAAAGACCCAAATGTTTATGAGTATCCTTCCTATGCTAGTTGGGTAAGAGTAATGAAAATTGCGCGAGCTCTGATAAGTGTTTCAGATAAAACTGGCGTAGCTGATTTTGCTAAAGAATTATCTAAACTTGGCGTAGAGATTTTATCAACAGGTGGTACCTCTACTGTTTTAAGTAAAGCAGGCGTTAAAATCAGGGAGGTATCAGACGTTACTGGTTTTCCTGAGATGCTTGATGGGCGAGTGAAAACGTTACATCCAGTTATTCATGCAGGGATACTTGCAAAAAGAAAAGAAAAAAAACATATGGATATTCTTAAAAAACACGATATTGGAACAATTGATTTATTGGTTTGTAACCTGTATCCTTTTGAACAGACCATTCAAAAACCAAATGTTGGTATCGATGAAGTTATAGAAAATATTGATATCGGGGGCCCTACACTCATACGCGCGGCTGCAAAAAACTACGAGGATGTT
>JBFYMH010000043.1:0-7555 GCA_041305005.1 Thermoplasmatales archaeon
TTGGAAACACTGGCGGAACAATTGAAAACATAATGGAATCAAAACTCCATAGACCCGGCTCAGTAGGTTTTGTATCAAAATCCGGTGGACTTAGCAACGAGGCATATAACATTATTTCACGTAACACAGATGGTCTTTACGAGGGAATAGCCATTGGTGGTGATAGATACCCAGGTTCAACTCTTATAGAACATCTACTGCGATTTGAAAAAAACCCTGAAATTAAGATGATGGTGTGCCTTGGCGAAGTCGGAGGATCAGATGAATACACAATTGTTGATGCACTAAAAAAGAAACAGATAAAAAAACCACTAGTTGTATGGGTGACAGGTACGTGCACAAAGGCTTTCAAAACCGAGGTTCAATTTGGTCACGCTGGAGCAAAAGCAGGTTCTGAGTTGGAAACCGCTGATGCAAAAAACGCTGCGCTTAAAGCAGCTGGTGCAGTTGTTCCAAATTCCTTTGATGACTATGGTGAAAAGATTGGCGAAGTTTATCGTGATCTTGTAAAAAAGAAAATAATTAAACCAAAACCAGAACCACAAATTATCAAAATGCCTATGGACTATAACGCAGCAGTAAAAACAGGACTCATAAGAAAACCAACTAATTTCGTATCAACAATATCGGATGACCGGGGAGAAGAACTTGTATATGGCAATATGGAGATCACCGAGGTATTCGAAAAAGACATAGGTATAGGTGGTGTGCTAAGCATACTATGGTTCAAAAAACTTTTACCAAGATACGCAACGAAATTCATCGAGATGACTGTAATGGTAACAGCAGACCATGGACCAGCTGTATCAGGTGCTCATAACACAATTGTAGCAACAAGGGCTGGTAAAGACCTGATCTCATCACTTGTCTCAGGTATGCTTACGATTGGACCGAGATTCGGAGGGGCGGTAGACGGAGCAGCACAGATGTTTTCCCAGGCTTACGATGAGGGAAAAACGCCACAACAGTTTGTAAACGACATGAAAGTAAAAGGTGTAAACATACAAGGAATAGGACACAGAATAAAATCAATACACAACCCAGATATGCGAGTAACAATAATAAAAGAGTACGCGAAGAAAAACTTCAAGAAAACACCACTACTTGACTACGCTTTAGAGGTAGAAAAAATCACCACATCAAAACGAGATAATCTAATACTAAATGTAGATGGATGCATAGGCATATGCTTCGCAGATTTAATTAGAAACGAGATGCCAAAAGAAGAGGCAGATGAATACATAAAAATGGGTGCTTTGAATGGTCTTTTCGTTCTAGGTAGAAGCATAGGTCTTGTTGGACATTATCTTGACCAGAAACGGTTGAAACAAGGATTGTACAGACATCCATGGGACGACATAGCATATATGCTACCCGAAAAGTAGAGCGACAAAAATATATTAACATAAAACATACGAAAAGGCACCGATCAATATGAGCGGGTTCACAGGTGCAATAAAAGATCATAGAGATGGTGCCATTCTTCATCTTTTTGTAACAACTGGGGCCAAAAACCTAGTTTTTCCCGCAGGGTATAACATATGGCGTAAGTGTCTGGAGATAAAAGTTTGTTCTGAAGCTAAAGAAAACAAGGCAAACAAAGACGTGATTAAAACAGTTGCAGAGTATTTCAAAAAACCTGTGACAAATGTGTATATCCTCTCCGGGGAAAAGAGCCGGGAAAAAACACTGCTTGTTAAGGGCATTTCAGTTGAAAGTGCTAACAAAAAATTAAAGGAGTCTTTAGATGGACTATAAAGAATCTCTTGAGGAACTTGAAAAATTATTATTAGAATTGCAAGAGAAAAATACGAGTATTCCTATTATTGTAGAAGGCGATAAAGACGTTGTAGCTCTTCGTAAGCTAGATGTAAAAGGAATTATAATTACTGCCAACATAGGAAAATCTCTAGCCGATTTTTGTGACAGAATTGCTGAACGATACAAGGACGTAATTATTCTTACTGATTGGGATTGGCGAGGTGGACGTCTCTGTCATACAATTAGAAAAAATCTAGAAGGTCGGGTAAACTGTGATATAAAATACAGAGAGATGCTTGCAAGATATACAATGATTCGTACAGTTGAAGGTTTACCGTCTTGGATTGAAACTATGAAAAAGAAAATAAATTTGGTTTAATTAGATAGAATATATATCAATAAATAAGAACAGCCTTAACACCTTTTACGGACCTTATTTTTGGTATAAGAATACCGGACACTTGTTTTTCTGTAACGATAAATAATCTTGGTTCTTCAGAAAGTTCAAAATCATCTACTATAGCTTGCCTTATGCTAATATTGTTATTTGCAATTATTGTTGCCACGTCTGCTAGTATTCCAGGCACACTAGGATCCTTTGGAATTATTTCTATAACACCCCAATTCATTTCTGGAGCTACATCTTTTAGATGACACGTTGGTTTCAATTTGGAAAAAACCTTTTGTAAATCCTTTTTATCCATTATTGTTTTAATCGTACTAGTTATAATTCTTCTATCAATCTGAAAAGCTCGTGCCAATTTAGAATCTGAAATTTCAATTTCACCACAAAAAATTTTATTATCGCTTACTTTTAATCCGTATTCGAGCAATTTTTGAGCGAGCTTCTTTCTTTTAGGATATTTATTGAAATATTTGGCAAGTTGTCTCCACATATAATCTTGTAATAATATTTGATTATATAAAAATTTACATTAATGTAAATAATTGTACAATAATGTACATTTATTGACCATATTTAAATAGGCATCCATTGATGGTAGGCATGTGAAACCATGAAAAAACACGAAAATATAATAACAACAATCGGAGCAGTTGCTCTCCTTCTAGGTGTGATGCTAACGCCATCTATCCATGCAATGATGCTAGAAGGAAAGACGGTGGAAACAACAACCAAAACTGTAATAATGAAAGAAGACAAAATGATTGAAAACAATGAATATGAACCTGTTTGTCCTGGAAGCATTTATGGTGAAATTGTTGTGATCGATGGATGGAGTTTCCATCCTGGTTGTGGCATACTTGTTGAAGCTCGAATAGGAAATACAGTGATTGGAAGAGATTTCAGCAATGTTTTTGGTTACTACAGAATTAGAGGGATTTCTGTGGGTTATACTTATACGGTGATAGCTTGTCCATTTGGATCAGGATATGATAGCGTAACCGAAATCGCAACATTAACATCAGATAAACCTTGCGCAGAAATTGATTTTATCTTGGAAAGAAATCATAACAGCATAAACCTTCAGATGTATTTGAATTCCATAATCTACAAACAGCTAGAACAACTATACAGTAGTTCATATCAGATTTCACAAAATAATCTATTATTGCAAGCAACTATGGCAACAAACAAATAAAAACTATTAATCAAAACCCTCTTCTTTTTTTCTTAAAAAACTAAATTGCATATAAGAAAAATAGGAAAAAAAGAGATTTTTTATTTCAAACAGACTGCTATATCATTCTCAAATGGTTTTACATCTATTTTATTCTCTCTAGCCAGCCAACCAAGTGCAGAATAGGCATCCTTAGGTTGTAATCTAGTTAACTTAGTGATAGAAGAGACATCAACCTCTCTTTGTTTAGAGATTATATTCCAAACTTTACCCGCATCAGTACCAATTTTATTTGTTAAATTCGTTTGACCAAGTCTGTACATCGGGCCTTCTCTGCAAATTTTATTTTCTCTAGCTAACCAACCGATAGCTGCAAAAAACTCATCTTCCTTAAGTTTTGCAGTCTTCATTATCTTTGTTTGCGTCATAGAACCCTGTGAGCTAAGTGCTTGCCATATCTTCCCTGCATTTTGACCAAATTCTTCTATTACATTTTTCATGTAACCTCATCCTCAAACGGGGTATATACAATAAAGGAATATATAGATTTTGATAATTGCTTTTCATCTGTAATCTAAACTAAAAAAAATTAATACAATTTTTGTAGGATACGTAATTACGATAACCTAATTCTAACGTCTTAGCTTTACCAAATTTTTTGATTCTATTTTATCTTCCCTAGCTAACCAGCCAAGCGCAGAATACGCATCTTTTTCATCCAGTTGTGCTAACTTTGCGATAACAGATACGTCGACTTCATTATTTTTTGCGAGAGTGTTCCACAATTTCCCGGCATCTGCACCAATTTTATCAGTTAAATTAGTTGCACCGAGTCTATAAAAAGAGCCGTTTTTAGAAATCTTATTTTCTCTAGCAAGCCAACCAATCGCAGCTTGAAATTGACTCTCCTCAAGCATAGTGCTATTGATTAATCTAGATTCAGTAAGAGGACCCTGTAAGTTAAGGACTTTCCATATCTTACCTGCGTTTTGGCCAATTTCTTCCATGCCCTTCATATCCCCACCTTCTCAAAAATAGTATACAATATAATGGATATATATGTTGTGATTATAATACAAAAAAACATAGCATAAAAGCTATACATACGATTATATACTAATTGTTTATTACGAAAAACGAAGACTCCTCTAAAAAGAGGGGCCAAAAAAACAAAAAGGAAGTATAAAATGGAAAGAAGAAATGATAGAAGGCCACGAAGCTTTGATTCACCTCGTGAAATGCACAAAGTAACTTGTGCAGAATGCGGTAAAGAAACTGAAGTTCCTTTCAAACCTGACGGAACACGACCAGTGTATTGTAGGGACTGTTACACAAAGCATAGGCCGAAAAGATTTTAATTAAGGATTCATAGAAAAAACACCAAATAAAAGGTTTTTTCTTCTTCTTTTTTCTTATTTCTAGATAAGATTTTATTTTAAAGAATGTTTTTTAAAGAAATAAATGTTATGAGGTAAATTATATGACAAAATCAAGACACATAAATCAAAGAACAGGCGTATTTGTAGATGTACAAAATATGTATCACTCTGCAAAACAACTGTACAACAGCAAAGTAAACTTTAGAACAATACTAAGGGATGCAATAGCTGACAGAAAACTTATCAGAGCAATAGCCTATGTGATAAAAGCAGATGTAAAAGATGAGAATACATTCTATGATGCACTGATGGAGATGGGATTCGAAGTAAGATCCAAAGATCTGCAAGTTTTCTATGGTGGTGCAAAAAAAGGAGATTGGGACGTAGGAATAGCTATGGACGTCATGAGGCTAGCACCAAAATTAGACACAATCGTACTAATTAGCGGAGACGGAGACTTCTCAGATCTTTTAGATCACGCAAAAAGCCTAGGTTGCAGAACCGAAGTAATAGCATTCGGCAAAACAACATCGCATAAACTAAGAGATGTCACAGATTTCTTCCTTGATCTAGATAAGAACAAAAAGTATCTACTACCAAAAAGAGAATAAAAACTTTAAATAACAGATATTACTGTTATAATGTAGGAGAGACTGAATAAGATGAAGGACAAAATATTACAAGAAGCCATGGAATGGTACGAAAAAAATGGCAAAAACTCCGAGGTTTACATAGGAGACTTCATCGATTTAATCTTCAGCAAAACAACAGATGCTGTTTTAGAAGAAGTTAAAACCGAATTAAAAAACGAATTTGAAAACGGGACATTAAAACATCCTTTTGTAATATCCAGTGACTACTACCTTGAACTAAAATTTAAAGAGATAAAAGAAAAATTCACAAAAAGTAGCATTGAAACAGATTTAAAATAAATGTTATTTTTTTAAAAAAAAATCTTTTTACAATTTCTTCAAAAATTTTTTTAGTGAATAATATGTATTGGGCCCCCGTGGGTTCGGGAGCCCAAATTGTACCTCTACGTCGTTCAAATACGGATCACTTTTTTCACCGATTCTCCTAAAATAGAGGCTATGTTCTTAAACAAAAATGTGTTTTAAATAAATTACTACGAATCAAATATATGTCATAAATTATCATTTTTCCGTTTTTGACATTTTTACACGGTATATTTATATACAATTAGTGACAAATATTAACATGCCCAGAGAGGTGAAGGGGCATTTGTTGCCCGTTGTCATTCGATCTGAGGCGGGAGAGATAGGAGATATGTGGTGTCTACCATTTATCTCTCCCAGGGGATGGTCTCCTTTTAAAATAAAAACAAATAAGATTAATGTTTTTTGGTACATATTAAAGATTTAATAGCGGCAACAGAATAACGGTAAAATGATGGATGGGAAACTGCTAGTGGAATTAATATTCTTGGCATCATGCATAATCACGATATACCTGATTTTAAGAAGACCCTATTTATACATAAGGCTAGGCATTCGTAAGATAAAAGTAGATACATATTTCTTAGGAGCGTTACTGGGACCAATCTTGATAATAATCTTTGGGATACTCAATTTCTCCCAGATTATAAAAGGACTTGAGGGCGAAGGCGGCCTTAACCCTTTTGGCATCTTAATCCTATTTTTATCAATGGTTTTCATGAGCATTTTCCTTGATATAACAGGATTTTTTGAATACTGCGCCAGACTAGCATTAAAATTTGCTGGTAGCGATGGCAGAAAGTTGTTTTTTTCAATATATGCCACTGTCGCTATACTGACGATATTTACATCAAACGATATAATTATACTAACATTCACACCGTTCATATACTATTTCGCAAAGAACGCAGGGATAGATCCCAAACCATATCTCATCGCTGAGTTTTTTGCAGCTAACACGTGGAGTATGATGCTATACATAGGAAACCCAACAAATATTCTGTTAGCAGCGGCATTTGATCTTCGTTTTGATGAATACTTCAAATGGATGTTCCTGCCATCAATCGTCGCTGGTTTGGTAAACATGTTTTTACTATATTTTATTTTCAAGAAAAAAATAAATCAACCTATAAAACATGAAACTAAGATAAACCCTATAGATTCGATAACTGATAGATTAGGTGCAATACTTGGGTTAATAATACTCGGCGGTTGCATAACTGGTTTAGCTATCGCACCATATTTTGGTGTTGAGATGTGGATGATATCTATTGGTTTTGCATTCGCACTTCTCATTATTCTCTTAATGAGAGATTCATTCCATGCAATTATGAGAAAACACATAGATAGAAAACATTTTGCTGTTCCGCCCACATTAAAAAAGATGCCCATTGGTATTGTGCCATTTGTATTAGCATTATTTATCACGGTCGAAGCACTAAGAATTTATGGTATAACCAATGACATAGGAGTTTTTTTCAGAAATATATGCGGAACATCTAACACATTAACAGTTTTTGTATATGGTGTATCATCCGCGTTTTCTGCAAACTTATTAAACAACATACCAATGACAGTCGCATATGTGCCTATAGCTAGTTTAGCATCACAAACTAATGTTTTCCCAGCTGTACTGGCAACAACTATTGGTTCCAATCTTGGTGCAAACATCACACCGATAGGTGCGTTAGCTGGCATTATGTGGATAAGTATCCTCAGAGATAAAGAAATAAAAATATCGTTTAAGGAATTTGTTAAATATGGTCTTATAGTAACGCCAGTGACTCTTTTAGCATGTCTGGGAGTACTAGCATTTGAATTCATATTATTTTAAAAAAATATAGTTACAAGAGATTTTTCTTAAACAAGAAAGGCGAAG
>JBFYMH010000044.1:0-6736 GCA_041305005.1 Thermoplasmatales archaeon
ACGGTTTGTATACGACTATCTACAGAGTACATCTATTGTGAATCCACATGCACGGATCATCTTAAAAGAAGCGGATGGAACCCAACATGTCTTTGAGCGAACCGCAGATTTTCTTCCGAAGAAAAGCGAGGAGATAAAACCACATCCATACGGTGTAGAACTTGGTACATTAATTAAAATGGCAAAGGAAACGAAGAGCAGAAAACTTGCTTCCTTTTTAAAAAGTGAATTTAGTAGTATGGGCGACAGAACGGCTGATGCTGTTTGTGATGAAGCAAAACTTGATAGAAATCTAAACCCCGCTGAAGTAAATCGGGACCAGTTTGCTGCCTTACATCAAGCGTTTAAAAAAGTAAAAATAATGGCTCCACCGACCGAGTGTCTATCCCCAATTGGTGAAACGCTCATCAGGCGAAGTTTAAAGAGCGAGACACAGGAAATTTCTCCCGAATTCATTTTTACTGCCTCAAGACCCCCTTCAGTTCATTCTGGAAATCCGTTCCAGGTTGAAGTTGGGATAGTATACGGCGGCAACTTACCGAAGGACAAACCAGTCAAATTATTACGTTTTGCCAATCGCATACCACTTTTGTATCAACAGGGAGATTGTGCAATTACTACTTCAATTGAATCGATTGATTGGAGACGTTATGGACTTGATCAACCGTCAGGGAATGGTATTCCTATAGGCCCTGCTATCTTTTTAACACATATCGCTTCTACCAAGATTCCTTACACATCAGAGAGCAAGGAAGCTGTTGCTGATGTAGAAGAAATTGAAAATGAGATTAAGCTTGCATTTAGAGAATGTGCACGAAAGGTCCAGTTGCATATTAATAAGAAAGTACGGCGTGTTAAAACGCGAGAAAAATTTGATTTGATTACAAAGATCCTTCCAGAGATTGCAAAGAAATCTGCGCACATGCTCAATAAACCAATACCTTCTCTTGACAAAGTCATCACACGCATCATGGATGTCGTTTGGATCGAAGATGTTGTGGAATACGAAAAAGCACGTGGAAAACAAGTTCAGGTAAAGCTTGATGATCCACCAGGGCAAAGCGAGGGAGGATGGATTGCAAAGAGTACCATTATGGTGGTGAACTACAAGAATAAACCGCAGAAGTTCAATTTATACGCAGTGTTTCCAAAAGATGCAGTGGTGGGAACTGTCACTCCAAAACCAACAAAAGTGACTGATACCTACATAAAATGGAATATCGACAATATCGCACCGATTAACAAGGTTGATATCCACTTTGAACTTGCGGGGCTAAATAAAGGGGATTTTGATGAAAATGATTTGTATGTGCAAAACATCAACCCTACTTATGTGATCGGGGCAGATAAATGGGAGGGAGAATAGTAATGGCGCGTGATTATTCTAACGTAATTGATAAAATCGATGCAATTGCTGCAAAAGTCTATGCCGATCTTGAGAAAGCAGAGATTCCTGCATTACAATTGTCTACTCGTACAAAAGCAAACATCAGATTTGATGATAATCTGAACGTGTGGAAATACGGTAAAAATAAAACAGAGCGGTCTGCGAACTCTCTTGATGGCGCATATATGTTGTTGCGTACGATGTATCTGGTTGATTTTATTAAAGACATGATTAAAGACAAAAAGTCATCGACATTAAGAGAAACGTATTATATCTCGGAGGGATGGAATCTTGCGAAGTTCGGCAGTCAAAATGAATCCGATCTGCTTGCCGAGGATCTTGAAGTAATCACGGGTTGTATGCGTGAGGATTTTAAACTGCGACCAGAAGAAGATGGCGCTCGTGTTATCGGCAATCTTGTTGTTGAGGAAATGACGAGAAATAACACAAAGAAAAAGATTCACTGCCAGGATGATGTGGGTGACGCTGGCTATGGAATACCATACAACGTGGAAAAAGAAAAGCTAACGTTCAAACAGACAGACGCTGATTTTATTGTTGCAATTGAAACCGGTGGTATGTTTGATAGATTAGTTGAGAATGGTTTTGATACTGATTCTCGCGCGATCCTTGTTCATTTGAAAGGACAACCAGCTCGATCTACGAGAAGATTTATTAAACGACTAAGTGATGAAAAAAAGTTACCGGTCCTCGTTTTTACTGATTGTGATCCTTGGAGTTTCCGAATATACGGGAGTATTGCATATGGTGCAATAAAAACTGCGCATATATCAGAGTATCTTGCTACACCATCTGCACAATACCTTGGTGTAACACCATCAGATATTGTGAACTACAAGCTACCAACCGATACACTGACGACAGAGGATATAAACGCTTTGAAAAGTGAACTAACAGACCCAAGGTTTGAAGACGAATTCTGGAAACACGAGATTAAACTCCAGCTAAGTCTTGGAAAGAAATCAGAGCAACAGGCCCTCGCTAAATACGGTTTGGACTACGTAACAGATACATATCTCCCGGAAAAACTAGCAGAGCTAGGAGCATCAAAGAAGCCCAAAAACAAGAAAAAAACCTAATTATTTTTCTCCCAAAGCTCATTAGGGGGGATCATAAGAGTTCTCAGACGAAGTATATTATTATCATCAATTTTTATGTAGGTTTTACTAAAAATACCGCCCTCCGATCCCTTAGGACATGTATAGATATGTAACCTTTTACCATCTATAAACTCCGGTTTAGGTTTTTCCTGCTCTAGTCTTTTTTTTCTAACAGATGAGTAATGAAAGAAAAAAATTAGTATTAATAAAATAAAAAAACAGACAACAAAACACCAAACATAAATCCAAACATCCAATGTGAAAAATGCCCACGCAGGCTCAAATTTTAGTATTATGTTCGCGAGTGCTACAAATAATATCCAGAGGCTAAATAAAACAGTTATCACAAGAAGTATCTTAGACAATCTTGAGTATTTAACTATGAGTTTATCCTCAACCTTGGAGATATCTTCTATCTCATACATATCTATCAGTAATCTAATGTATTATATTTATAGGCTTTTAAAATTTTCTATTCATTGTTTTTTAAAAAAATCAACCAATTTATCTAAAGATCTGCCTCTGTGAGATAAAATGTTTTTTTCTTTTATCTCCATCTGCGCAAAAGTCCTTGTTTCACCAGATGGGATAAATATCGGGTCGAAACCGAAACCGTGACTACCAAGTTCCTTTGTAAATATATCTCCGTGGCATTCGCCAACAAAAAAAACTGGTTTTTTACCTGGTTCTTTATAGGCTATAACGGACTTAAAAAAAGCCTTTCTATTTTTCTCGCCATCTAACAGTTTTAGTATGCCTTTGCAACCTATGGTGCGGAAAACATAGGCTGAGTATACACCGGGGAAGCCTTTTAAGTAATCAACGAAAAGACCAGCATCTTCTAAAAAAAATGGTTGATCAAATCTTTTTTGTATATCTTCTACACCAAAAAGTGCCACTTCATCAAGTGTATCAGCCTGTATCTCAGGATAACCAATATTATGTTGAACAACATCAAAACCTATTGTTGATAGTTTTTCTTTTGCCTCAGCTTGTTTACCTTTGTTACTTGTAACAAAAAATATTTTTTTCATCTATATCTACCTCGTTTCACAATCTCGTCTATCTTGTTAATCACATGCTCAGGATTACCTTTGTATTCTTTTCTGTAACCGTCCAAGACGTATTTGAAACAGTTCGAATATTTTGAGTGTGTAGATTCTATAGCTTCCATAAGAACATGTAAATCTACACCTTTTGATTCTATCTCACTGTTTTTTTCTCCCAGCCCAAAATCAATGAAATGTATTCTATCATCCATTAGTATCATGTTTGATGTTGTAATATCACCATGTATTATGTTGTTGTTATGAAATCTTGCTATGCTCTCGCCGATTTTGTTACATATCCGTTTTCTTTCCTTTTCACTGATTTTGTTTAAAATGTCTTTTATTCTTTTTCCTCTCAGGTACTCCATTGTTATAACACCGTTGAAAAGGTCGACATCATAAATTATTGGTATCGACACACCATACAAACGTGCCTCTGTCATTAGTTTAGCTTCTTCACGCGTACGATATGAAATTAGTTTGTCATCAATGTTTTTTATGCGATATGTTTTTTTAATCCTCTTTTTTTGAACTACTTGATGATTCATATGTTTAGCAAGTCGTATCTCTGCCTCTGCACCCATATAAAGTATCGTTTTAGCCACGCCAGCTCACATCCACCATGTCTGTTCTAAAATATTGATCTATACCAGTTTCTTCTATATTCATCCTGATTCCGCTCTTGTACATCAACAAACCAAGCCACGCAATCATAGCGCCGTTGTCAATACAAAGGTCTTTTGATGGAGCAAAAAAATGTGCTCCTCGTTCCCTAGCCATCGTGCTGACCATATCCTGGAGGCGTTTATTGGCAGCTACTCCGCCGCCAAGTAGTACCTCGTATTTGTCTGTGTGTGCCATTGCTCTCTCAGTAATCTCAGTCAAGGCAGCAAAGGTCGTTTCCTGTATCGAGTAGCATATATCCTCAACTTTTTTTCCGTTTTTGTAGTATTGTTCTGCTGCTGTTAATAAACCTGAGAAAGCGATATCCATCCCTTTTATTGAGTACGGTAAATCCAGGTACTGTTTACCATTTTTTGCTAGTTCCTCAATCTTTGGCCCACATGGAAAATCCAGTCCAAGAGTTCTACCAAATTTATCAAGACAGTTACCTATCCCTATATCCAGTGTCTCACCAAAAACACGGTATTTTCCCTCTGCAAAAGCTATGACTTGTGTATTGGCACCAGATGTATACAGAAGAACAGGATCTTTACAACCATAGAGCGTTCCGCGTCCTATCTCAAGATGGGCTACACAATGATTTACACCAATAATTGGTTTATCCAATGATAATGAAAGCGCCCTTGCTGCTGTAGCAGCTGTCCTGAGACATGGTCCAAGACCAGGGCCTTTTGAAAAAGAGATTATGTCAATATCTCTGAAATTGATTCCAGATTTTTCGATTGACTCCTTTATCAAATCAGCCACATAATTGGCATGATGATTAGCTGCTTCTCTTGGATGAATACCACCTTTTTCAGGTCTATAAATCTTGATAATATTTGAGAGAACGTTGCATTTTCCTCTGATGTCCTCTACTATTCCGATGCTGATAGTATGAGCTGTTCCTTCTACACCTAGGCTTATCATAATGAATGGTTGTAAAGAAGAACGATATAAAATAAATTTGGTTCACAAAAAATACAATATACTGACTAGATTTTCTGATTATTATTTTCTTCCACAACGTATTCCTGGTAGATGTATAGAACACCTGTTTTGAATAAGATAACGAGGATTAATGCAACAGCTAAGATCACACCAACCACGATTATCAAAGGCATTGGCAATTCAATCACTCTTTCTTCTTCATAGGAGGATATCGTTCCATAGACTGGATTATAAATGTATTCCCACAAATTGTTTCCATCAGAATCTATAAGATACAAACCATCTTTGTTTATCTGAATTTTTGTATTGATATTTTTTATCGGGTTGTAAAAGACGTCTTTCACATCATCTTTCGTTATATCAAGAATATAGTAGTCTGCAGCGTTGATACCAACTATCTTAACATCTGATTTTTCTTTTGGATTGGAACCTAATTTCAGTTCTATTATGTCGCTTAAACCATCGTTATCGTCGTCAGTATCACCGGTATATTTTCCATCTGGCGAATTATCATCAGGCATTCCATCTTTATCTGTGTCTAACGGATAACTAGATGGATTTGAAAAATTGGCATTATAAGAGAACTCCATTTCATCAGTATAACCATCGCCATCAAAATCTGATTCCATAACAACATTTAACGAAGGAGACCAATAGCTTTCTACATTGTACATGTTTTTTTGTTTGACTTTAACATCATATATGCCGGGTGAGCTCCAATTATGAGACTGAGAAATCAGCGTATCAGATTCTCTCACTTTTACCCAACTACTGTGGGTACCGTCTCCCCAGTCGAACATCCAGAATGAGCCAACATCTTTCGTGTACACAACATATTCGTAATCAATGTTCGTGTAACCAGATGTTTTACCGGATGGCAGATCGGGCGTATAATAAGTTGAAGCAGCATTCACATTTTCGTAGCTGACAAAAATTTGTAAAAATAAAACTAATAACAAAGTTATAAAAATAAATAACGAAAAACTTGGTTTCTTTTTTAGATTAGTTATATTTTGCATCTATAGGCATCCCATCAAATCATATATGACTCCATCTAAACTTTATGTTAATTTAGATGTCTCATGCATCCCTAGATTAGCACAGAAAAATGAGTTAAACTCTATATAAACTTTTGCTGAACACAGGCAGAGTACTATTTACCTATCCCTATTTCCACCTGCAATTCATCTATATCCCATTTTTTAACGAGTTTACCGGCAGGTTTGTCAACAAAAATTATCTCTTTGGATCTTGTTTCCCTACTGACATAATTCTTCCATTTTTGTAGAGAGATTTTTTGGTTTTCATCTACTTTAATTTCCGTGGTAATTGTATCCTCTACGTTTAGATCTAGTTCTTTTCTCATAGACTGTATTCTTCGCACTATTTCCCTCGCGAAACCTTCTGCTTCAAGCTCTGGCGTGAGGGTCGTATCCAAGAATAGAACCATTCCTTCTGTTTCTAGCCGCGCATATTGTGTTTTTTCTTGTTCAACTATTTCAAAGTCATCTTTTGTTAGTTGTATTTTCTCATCTCTTAGCTCTATTGTTATTTTTTTATTTTTT
>JBFYMH010000045.1:0-2539 GCA_041305005.1 Thermoplasmatales archaeon
TTTATGATGAGGTCAGCAAAGTTGTGAAATGTAAAAACGTGTTGATTACAATCGGTGGCGGCTCATGGCTTCATGGTATAGTTCAGATTGAAAAGAAAAATCCCGATGATGGTAAAAAAGCCATTGAGGCAGCGTTTATCGGTCACAAGAGCATGAAACATGTTGCAATCATTGATGAGGACGTTGACATCTATAACCCCACTGCCGTTGAGTGGTCTATTGCTACGCGTTTCCAGGGGGATAAAGACCTGGTTGTTAAATCCGATTCACCCGGTAGCAGTCTTGATCCATCTTCAAAACAGGAACCAGGCAAAAAAGCACTCACCTCAAAGGTTGGTGTTGATGCAACAATACCTTTTAATGTTGACAAAAGTAAATATGAGATTGTGAAATACAAAAAAGTTGATGTTAATGATTACATCGGGTAGAGGCAAGTATAAGGTTTGGTTAAAGCAAGAAAAAATTGGCGATAACCTTCTTTTTGTTCTTGGTGGAGGAGAAAAACCACATATTGGTGGCGTTGTTATTTGCGAGCCAGGAAAAAAAACTCAAGCAGTGAGATTGGAAAAACATTTTGATGATATTGTTCTAAAACCAATTGCTGAAGCTGCTTGTAAAAAATATAATACAAAGATTGTTGCAGTCGGTGGCGTGCATGTCGATAATGCAACTAAAGAGGAAATTAACCTACTTGTAGAAAATTGTCGCATCCTTTCTCAAAAAATTTAGTAAGCGAAATTATTATAAATTAACATCCGTTAAATAATTGTTGGTGGAGGTGAAATTTTGCGAAAAATAAGTAGAAAAAGATATTTTGAAGCAGCTGTAGCGATTATCGTTGCACTAGCTTTTATTTTGCCTAGTTCATCTGTAATCGCTAACGATACGCAACAAAATGGAGCAGTTCTAAATGAAGTAAAAAGTTATAAAGTGATAAAACCAGCAGATAGAACAAAAGCCGATAATATATTGATTTCTAATTCAGTTGGAGATGACATAATACCTGGTATAACAAAAGATGCAGATGGGAATACTGTTGTAACTTGGACCAATGAAGAGGATTCTTTAACATGGAATATGGGGATAGGGTACTCTTCTACGCCAACAGATCCGATGTCTTGGAATGGTTATATCGTAACGTTGACCGGTACCACCATGGTTTACGCATCTGACACAGCATATGTAGCAGGTCCTGAAGAAACTGATTACAAAGGACTTTTTGGAGTCGATATGTACTATGACACAGAACAAGTTGGTTTCTATCAAATCGCAGATGTTACAACTGATCCCAGCACCTGGTTGTTCTACTACTGGACCGACCCTGCTTTAAACCCAACATATGCAACTATAGAAGATTGTGGCTATTCAACTGAGCCATATAATGGTAACCGTGGCCCAGCAAACATGTACATCTACCACTGGAACGACTTAGGTTATGATATACAAGATTGTCCACTGTACTACATAACAAATATAGAAGCAGGGGGAGCGACAATGTTCTTTGATGCGCAATCTCATCTGTGGACGGCTCCAGCAAAAGAACCTGCGATGGCAATGCTACCGGACTGGTTCCACGCTACTTGGGAATATCACAATGCAACAACTGATATGGATCAAATTGTCTGGAAGAAAATAGATGCTGCTGTAGAAGCAGATATCGAATTTACACCATATCAAGAATATGTAGCAGAAGGAACAAGCCCTGAAATCGCTGCATACCAAGAAGATACAGCATACCATGTTGCTATAGTCTATATGGACAGTGGAAATGTAAAATGTGTATACAGTGCTGATGACGGCACCACATGGTCAACACCAGTTACAGTTGCAGCTGGCTCATACCCGAGCCTATGTGTAATTGACAACAAGTTATACTGCGCATACATAGATGGTGGAGATCTTTTCCTGAAAATATCTGATGATGGTGGAGAAACCTGGGGTACAGCTGAACAGATAAATGATAACCCTGGGACAGTATCGGAAGAAGAAAACTCGGTTGATATACACTCAGCAGGAATAGTCTGGGTAGATACCAGAGATGCTGACAAAGAGATATATTATGCTGCTCTAGCTGGCGTTAATAGCCCACCAGGAGCACCTAGCATTGACGGTCCTGCAAAAGGAAAACCGAAAGTTGAATACGATTACATACTTAATGCAGTAGACCCAGATGGAGACGATGTTTCATACTATGTTGATTGGGGCGATGGAACAAACAGTGGTTGGACAACCCTGTCCGCATCAGGTGTTGATGTAACCTTAAGTCACACATGGGCAAAGAAGGGAACATACGCAGTAAAAGCAAAAGTAAGAGATATTATTGGTGTAGAAAGCGGCTGGACAACACTATCAGTTTCCATACCAAGAACATATAGTCCGTTTATCCTGCGACTGTTTGAACGATTCCCGCATGCGTTTCCAATACTGCGATACATACTAACAGCATAAAAAACCAAAAATAAACCCATCTATCTTTTTCTTTTTTTTTATTTTTTAATGACCAAACAAACGTTTTGTAATAATAGTAGCATAACTTCCT
>JBFYMH010000046.1:0-4701 GCA_041305005.1 Thermoplasmatales archaeon
TTTTCACAATTGTTTTCATGGTTCTTTTAGCATTCACAGCGGTTGGCTTTGGCCTTGTAATAGCATCTAAAATGACCGATTTTCAGGGTTTCCAGGTGATAATGAACCTTATAATTATGCCACTGTTATTTTTATCATCTGCCTTCTTCCCGATTGCCACTAACCCTGGTTTTCCATCTGCGCTTGTAACACTTGTTTTCTTGAATCCTATGTTCTACATGGTTGATGGTCTACGCGGTGCTATGACTGGAGTAAATTATTACTTACCACCATTGGTTAATCTCTTTATTGTTCTCTGCATATGTGTTTTTATGATGGGTCTTGGTAGCTATTTCTTCAGCAAAAGCGAAGCATAAAAAAGAGATTTTATTTTTCTTCTAAACAATTCTTGTAGGTTTTAAGCATGTTACTCAAAGAACAAGCTATCGTAACAGGTCCTACACCACCAGGCACAGGCGTAATCTTACCTGCTTTTTCTTTCACAGAATCAAAGTCCACATCACCACATACACCATCTTTTGTTTTATTTATACCGACATCTAAAACAAAGACGCCGTTTTTCAAATGATCCTCTGTTATGAGTTTTGGCTTGCCAGTGGCAGTCACAACGATATCTGCTTTAGTTGTATACTGTTTTATATCATCCGTATAAACATGGCAAACAGAAACCGTTGCATTACGATTAAGGAAAAGTGCTGCTAATGGTTTGCCTACAACGTTACTATGGTTAACGATAGTGACGTTTTTACTTTTTAGAATAGTTTTTTCATATTCCAGTATAGTCAAAACAGCCAATGGGGTACATGGCACTATATGTTCATCGCCGATCAGCATTCTACCCATATTTATTGGGTTGAAACCCTCCACATCCTTATCCGGATTAACTGTTTTCATAAGTTTATCCTGTGAAATATGGTTTGGAACTGGGTATTGAATTAAGATGCCATGAACGTTGGCATCATCGTTTAATTTTTTTATAGATTTTAGAACCTCTTTCTCGGAAACATTTTTCTGGAAAACCAAATGATTTGATTTTATTCCTACTTCCGCGCAGGCTTTGTCCCTTAATCTGAGATATAGTTCTGATGATGGGTCATCTCCGATTTTGATTGTCGTAATATTTGGTTTAACACTATGTTTTGTTTCAAGACTAATGATTTCTTTTGATATCTTTTTCTTTATGTCATCCGCTATTGGTTTACCATATATTATCTTGGCAGTCATGGTTTTGTTTCCAAAAATAGAATCTATGTGTATGGTTATAAAACCTATGTTTTGCTTTGTCAACAGGGCGCAAAATTTTTTTAAAATATTGCTTTTATAGATGAGTTTCTCTGTTTCTTTCCTCAAACCCAAATTTCAAAACAGTTAACCATTTGAGAATATGGTTAAAAAGGAAGGACGGCTGGCCTCACTATGGAGGGGATGGGATGCACTTTAAAACTACCAGCCTAATTCCTTCTAGTCCACTTAAACCAGGGAGGTTTTAAGTACTTTTTTGGCAGATGAATATGTAACTATATATGTAGTTAACTGCGGAGTTAACTGTGGAGTTTACCTGAAGCAAAAAATAAAAAAGAAATTTTAGAAGTGTTTTTCTATCGTCAGTACGATAGAACACCTATGTTTTCTTGCCTATCGCATAGAATTGTGGGAAGAAGTTAAGCTGCACACCCTCATCCAATGATTTCAGGTATTCGTACTCCCACTTGTCTATATCTTTCTCTTTCAAACCAGCGTCACGCAGAGCTTTAATATAAAAGTCTCTTGAGTGTAGGTAATATGATTTATCTTCTTCACAACTCCAAATACGGGTGTTTCCTATTCCAACCTTTGTTTTTAAGCCTGCTTTAGCAAAAATATACCTTAGTTTTCTGCCTATGTGTGGGTCTCCACCTTTTTTCCTTATGGCGTCTCCAGCAAATATCGGGTCAACCAATGTGTTTTCAGGCCAGTGTAGTTTACCACCGTAGTCTGGTTCAAGAGTTGCCAGTACCTTTCCGCCTTTTTTTGTTACACGTGCCATCTCGTTGACAACTTTCTGAGGGTTATCAACCCACATAAGCAAAAGGTTGCATGTAACAAGATCAAATATGTTATCACAGAACGGTAGCATCTCTCCGCTACCAATGCATAGTTCTATGTTTTTGTGGTTGTTTAGAACGTTTTTTGCTACCGCGAGCATATCATTTGAGCCGTCTACTGCTATCACTGTGCCTTTTGTCAATCGTGCTATATCCCTTGTTACTATCCCTGAGCCGCATCCGACATCTAAAATAAGCTTCGCATCTTTTAGTCCCACTTCCATGTAAAGTGGTATTCTTTCTTCCGCTGTTTCCAGTGCTTGTAACTCCAGTTTTTTTATGAAATCGGGTAATTGACTTTTAGGTATTTTAGGATTTGTTCCCATTTTCCTCCCTAAAACTACAATTTCAAAACATCTATTACTTTATAAATCCTCAGATAACAGATGTTAACTTAAATATGATAAAAATAAAGAAAAAAGGTGGCTTCTCTTTTTAAGTTTTAAATACAATAGGATGTTTGTTCTATAAAATTTAAATATTATTATTTATAAAGTATAATATAATGTTATGTCGTCGATAACAGAAAATTATGATAATATGACAGGCGAAGGTAGGTGATATGAAAAATGAGAAGAAAAATCTTGACGGCAGGTTTTTTATCAGCAATTCTTATTATAGTTACATTAACAAGTTTTGCAACATCTAATAACCCGGAACCTCAAAAATATAATGATATGAATTTAGATGAATTATTAGCCGAAGAACAATTAATACAAGAACAAATAATGCAAAAAATAGTTGCAGAATATAAGACAATTTCACCACCTCCTATGTTTTGTGATGACCTATCAGACGCCATAGAATATTTGAGAGGCCAAGCTGACATGTGGCGAGAAAAGGCAAATGAACATCCTGATAATATTTTTTGGGTGCGATTTTGTAATATGATTGCCAACAGATACGATGCCTTAGCAGATATTTACCAGCAGATATATGATATAGTCTGTACTTGATTAAAATTTTAAATTTATTTTTTCTTCTTTTGATCTTTTATAAAACTCACAGATTTTTCTAGTTTTCATCCTAAACCAACCTCCAGATTGGCCTATTTGGATAATTAAGCTTTTTCTTCCTTTTTAACCTCATGTTTTTTAAACAGGTTGTTTCATTCATGGTACTATGCGGGAGGTAACTATCCAGGTAGCGCTTGATCTGCTGAACGCTCATAGAGCCCTTGCTATAGCTAGAGACTCTGTTAAGGGTGATCCAAGCTGTTGGTTGGAGGCTGGAACGCCTTTGATAAAAAGCGAGGGCATGGACATCATAAGAAAACTTAAGCAAAACTTCCCAAGAAATATAATTGTTGCTGATATGAAAACCATGGACACAGGTGCTTTTGAAACAGAGATGGCAGCTAAAGCAGGCGCTGATATAGTCTGTATACTTGGTGCATCAGATAACGCCACTATACAAGATGCTTTGAAATCTGCACGTAAATACGGTACAAAAATCATGGTTGACCTTATCGGTGTAAATGATAAGGTTAGGCGTGCAAAACAGATGGAAAAACTTGGCGTTGACTATCTATGCATACATGTTGGTATAGATGAGCAGATGAGAGGCAAAAAACCTATTAGTGTGCTTAGTTCTGTTGTTAAATCAACCAATCTCCCTGTTGCTGTTGCTGGTGGTCTTAACACTGAGACTGTTGCCGATGTTGTTAAAGCTGGTGCTAGCATAGTAATCGTTGGTGGTGCTATAACAAAGGCAAAAGATGTAACCAAGGCTACCAAACTTATAAAAAAAGCAATAACTGATAAAAAATCTATTTACACTGAGCTACACAAAAAATATGATAAAACACAACTCAGAGAAGCGTTTTCGAAGGTTTCTACACCAAATATATCAGATGCGATGCACAGAAAAGGAGCGATGCATGACATTCGACCGGTAAAACTTGGTTTTCATATGGTTGGACAGGCGTTGACCGTGTCCACAATTAATGGTGATTGGGCGAAACCAGTGGAAGCTATAGACAAAGCAGACAAATGGCAGGTTTTAGTTATTGACGTGAAGGGTGGTAAAACTGCTATCTGGGGCGAGCTTGCTACTTGGAGTGCAAAACTAAAAGGGCTTTCAGGCGTTGTGATTGATGGGGCTGTGAGAGATCTTGACGACATTGTTAAAATGGATTTCCCAGTTTTCTCTAAACATATCTCTTCTAATGCTGGTGAACCAAAAGGTTTCGGTGAGATAGGCGCTGAGATAAACTGTGGTGGCCAAACTGTTAGAACCGGTGACTGGATAATTGGTGACGATTCAGGTGTTGTTGTTGTACCACAAGAGATTGCTCAGGAAATTGCTAACCGTGCTTTGGATGTTAAAGAACAGGAGAACCGTATTCGTGAGGAGATAAAAGGCGGCGGCTCGCTTGGTGGCGTTCTTAAACTGAAGAAGTGGGAAAAGGTAGTAGGATGAAAAAAGTTGTTTTTTTTACTGATTTACAAAAACTTTCTGAAGCTTTGAATAATTTTGATATAAAGGGTTTTGCTAATAAAAGAGTCCCTGTAAAACTTCACATGGGTGAAATTAAAAACAAGTTTTTTACTAAACCAGATTTTGTGAAACCAATTGTTGACGAGCTAAAAAAAGTGCATGCTGATCCTTTTCTTTT
>JBFYMH010000047.1:0-8471 GCA_041305005.1 Thermoplasmatales archaeon
TTAAAATGCAGGGGTAGCCAAGCTTGGCCAACGGCGCAGGACTTAAGATCTAATCATCAAAAGGGTTCGATGAGATATCCTGTCTCGCAGGAGTCCAAGGGTTCAAATCCCTTCCCCTGCATAGATTTTATATTGATTTTTCATTTATACAATAAAATAGAAAAAGAGAGAGTTTTGAAATCATTTAATTTATCATTGAATCTGATTAAATTTATTGTCTAATCCAAGTATATATCAATATATGTGAGTTGCCTTCGTTATTGTAAATATTTTCTAAAGAGTCGTCATCTATCAATATTACAGAATTATTATTCGAAAAGATGTAGTTGTGGAATATTACTTCAGAATCTTCAAAAGTAATTATCAATTTTCCATCTTGAACTTCATAGGTTCCATTTCTTCTCTCAGTTTTGTAAAAATTTTTTGGTTCGTCAGATGTATCTTCCAAATTAAGAAACTCATCTTGTTGGACAAATGTTCCATCTTCCCTAAAATGATATGTAGTCTCCCCCATTATAAGTCTCACAGAACGCGTCCATACACCCACAAATTTTTTCATTTCTGCTGAGTTTGTATCAACGTCTGTACTAAATACTACAACCAATGTAGTAGATAATACCACGACAATAACTGATAACACGATTATTGTTGAATTTTTTTTATCCATATTTCATCACAGAACATGTATTTATTTTGGTTAGTATATAAATAATCTGAAAATGTTCGGAAAAAGCCGAATAAAGCCTATTTTTTATTTACAACAGGAGTAATTATTATCTATCACTCAGAATAATACCATTAAATTGGTGTTCATATCCCTTCCCCTGCACTTTTTTATATCCAAGGTCTATAGTGTTTTATTATGCAATACTACAATGAAGAAAAAATGAAGAATTTCAGATTGAGAATAGAAAAAGAGATTCTGAATTGGCCTGATGTAACTACGAAAAAAATGTACGGTTGTCCATGTTACAAATATAAGGATAAATTATTTGCATTTCTGGTTACAGACGGTGTAGTTCTCACAAAAACCAGTGAACAAGACAAAATAAAACTATCGAAAGAATTCACGATTAAACCCTTCCAAGCATCAACAAGAACAATGAAGGGCTGGCCACAAATACCTGTTGATGAGACATCCAACCTTGATAAAATAATTCCATTCATAAAAAATAGTTATAGCCAATCAAAGGTCTGAGCATATACTCATTTTTATGTCAACAGGAGAAATCCATTAATTTTACATGTATTTTCGTGTTCAAATCCCTTTTAATTAGACCAAACACCATGACCCTTAAGCCTCAAGCTTTCAGTAAGCCTTGCCTCAATAATCTCTGCTTCTTTACGAGTTCCTATCGGATTGAAACTCTCATATAATCGAGGGCAAAGACCCAAACCAAATTCTTTAACAAAACGATTACACTTATACCCTTTTTTATGTTGCCAGAAACGAATCTCAGGAGGATGACAACTCTGACCAACATAAAAACAAGGGAGACTAAGACGCATATCTGGATTACGACGCCTAAACTTACGTGACTTCAACACTGCATCGTCAAGCCTGATAACATAGACATAATACTTCATAAACCAATCCATTATAATCCCTATTAATAACTTATAATTTACTAAAAATAAAAAAAGTAGTTAGAATTTGGTTTTTAATTCCAGGAACTCAAATCACTTCCACTTGTATCGTTACCTTTTTAGCATTGGAAAAATATCGTTTTGATCACGAACTATATAATGTGTTCTAAAAAAGAGACTCGAATTTAATATTCTTATATCTTTGTTAATAGCTTAATAGAAAAAAACCTATAATTTTTTATGTAAATGTGACTAATGAACGTTAATTCTGATTTTCATATGTTCTTCAGTGATTTCTACTTTTTGTGGGTATTTACTAAAGAATCCTTCAAAAAATGTTTTAATAAAACGTGTTGATTCTGAGGTGGCAAGAACAAGTGTGAAACTGTTTTTTGAATCTTCTTTTAAGTTGTACCAGTTTGTTTTTTCTATATATCTTAAAATTTGTTGTACGTCTCGGATTCCCTTATCAAAATATTCTTTTCTATGAAAATCTCCGGTTTTATATATATCATCCCAGAATTTTTTTGATCCTTCACCGATCTCGATGAATATTGATTTCCAATGTGCAATATCAAGGATGAGATGTTCGCTATTAGCAAGATAATCAACATACGTCAACATGTTTTCAACAGAGACTTTTTCGGTTGCTTCTTCGATAATATTCATCCAATTAAGAGCTCTTCTAATGACATCTGCTTGTGATGTATCATATTTCGTAAGATATTTCTGGATGATGGCAATTGATTTATCGTTTAAAGAGACACTAAGTCGATCCATGCTAATCGTTGTAGCCTGTCATCTTTTTTGGTTATATAATCTTTTGTAACCTAAAATATGAAAAATGATTAAATTAGTATATTAATGAATAATTATTAATCAGTTTTGTTCTTTAATAATAAATATCCTTTTAATTAACCTATTTTTATCGGTTTTTAAAATGGTGTTAAACCGTTTAACATGGAAGGATAACTATGGCAAAAGAAAAAACAAAATCACATTTTGTTGGAGTACGTTTAACTGAAGAACAGAAAAAGGCGTTATATACTTTACAAAAAACATCTGATTTGAGCAAAACGGATATTCTTCTTAGAGGACTTGAAATTCTTTCAGAATACTATGCTCTTGGTCTTGATCAACCTCCATTGAGCATAGAATTGAAAAAACTTGAAGAAGAAGCAATCCAGCATCTAAAAGCACTCAAAAAAATCAAAAGAAGAGAAGAATCAGTAAAACAAATGATCCAAGAGCTCAGAGAAGTAGATGAAATCATAGATGAATACGGCGGAGAAAAGAACGCACTCATACAAATCCTTTTAAAAATCCAAGAAAAAAACCATTGGCTTCCAAAACCAGCGTTACTTTGGGTATCAGAGCGATTAAGCATCCCAATGTCTCAGATACTTCACATCGCTACATTTTACAAATCATTTAGCCTTGAACCCCGCGGAGAACATCTTGTTCGTGTATGTTTAGGTACGGCTTGCCATGTACGAAATGGACCTAAAATCCTCGAGGCCGCTGAACAATATCTTGGGATTAACTCTGGAGAAACCACTTCAGACATGAAGTTCACACTCGAAAGTGTAAATTGTCTTGGTTGTTGTGCCTTAGGGCCCGTTATGATGATCGATAATGAATATCATGGAAAATTAACACCTTCACAAGTCCCCAATATTCTCTCAAGCTACCGTGTTGGAGAACTATCAATGACTGAAGAGCAACAAAAACTTGCACCCATTGCTCAAAGACCGACACCAAAACAACAAAGGTAGGTGAACAAAACATGACAAAATTTTCTCAACCAAATGATTTAGAACAATACCGACAAACTCTCCAAAAACAACGAGACACAAAAAAAACATGCATCTCGATATGCTCAGGAACTGGATGCCATGCTTATGCAAGTGAAAAAGTAGTTAGTGCATTTGAAGACCAACTCAAAAAACAAAACCTAACCAACATGGTTGATATGAAAAGAACCGGTTGCCATGGGTTTTGTGAAAAAGGACCGATAGTCGTTATCCATCCACATAACTACTGCTACGTTAAAGTAAAACCAGAGGATGTAACAGAAATAATAACCCAAACTATCCAACAAGGAAAACCCGTAAACCGTTTATTATACGAAGATCCTGAGCTAGGTAAAAAAATCGTATTAGAAACAGATATACCATTTTATAAAAATCAAACCCGACTTATTTTTGGAAACAACCGAAAAATAGACCCAAAAAGCATTGATGATTACATCGCTCTGGATGGATACAAAGCATTAGTAAAAACACTGACGAAAATGACACCACAACAAGTTCTAGATGAGGTAAAAAAAGCAAATCTTAGAGGAAGAGGTGGCGGAGGTTTTCCTACAGGAAGAAAATGGGAGACAACAAAAAATGCATCTGCAGAACCAAAATATGTGATTGTTAACTGTGACGAAGGTGACCCTGGAGCATATATGGATCGAAGCCTCATGGAAGGCAATCCTCACAGTGTTTTAGAAGGATTAATCATCGGCGCATACGCAATCGGTGCACATGAAGGATTTATCTACGTCCGTCAAGAATATCCGCTTGCAGTCGAAAACACAGAACATGCAATAAAACAAGCAGAAGAATACGGACTTCTTGGAAAAAACATTCTTGGTTCTGGTTTTGATTTTACGATTAAAGTCCATCGAGGTGCAGGAGCCTTTGTTTCTGGAGAATCCAGTGCACTTATGTCTGCTATTGAAGGCCGAGTTGGTGAGCCACGGCCAAAATACATCCACACCGCAGTCAGCGGTTTATGGAACAAACCAACATGTCTGAACAACGTTGAAACATGGGCAAACGTACCCTTCATCATCAACAATGGTGCTCAATGGTTCGCAAGCATGGGAACGCCAAATAGTACGGGTACAAAGATATTTTCACTTGTTGGAAACGTAAACAACACCGGCCTTGTTGAAGTCCCCATGGGTGTTACCCTCAGAGAGATCATCTATGACATCGGTGGTGGTATACCAAACGGAAAACGCCTCAAAGCGGTTCAAACCGGTGGACCATCTGGTGGCTGCATCCCTGAAAAATATCTTGATCTCCCTGTTGATTTCGACGAATTATACAATATTGGGTCCATGATGGGATCTGGTGGAATGATCGTCATGGATGAAGATACCTGCATGGTAGATATTGCTCGATACTTTGTAAATTTCCTTTCTCAGGAATCCTGTGGCAAATGTCTACCTTGTCGTGAGGGACTGCGACAGATGAATCGTATTTTGAATGATATCACAGCAGGTAAAGCATTTGAGGAGGATCTAGAGCTTTTAGAAGAGCTCTCCGAAGTTGTACAGATGTCCGCATTATGCGCTTTAGGGCAATCTGCCCCCAACCCTGTTCTTAGTACAATAAAGTATTTCCGGGATGAATATGAAGCACATCTACGTGGCGAATGCCCATCGAAAGTCTGCAAAGCGCTAATCAACTATAAGATTGACCCTGCAAAATGCAAAGGATGCGGATTATGCACAAAGAATTGCCCCGCAGAAGCCATCTCAGGAGAAAAAAAAGGCGTTCATCATATCGATAGTGAACGTTGTATAAAATGTGGTAACTGTCTTGAAGTTTGTAAATTCGATGCTGTGTTGAAAACAACAGGAAAACAAATACCTATATCGAAGAGGTGAAGATTATGACTACTATTTCGTTAAATATTGATGGAAAAACAATTAAAGCTGAAGAAGGAACAACGGTGCTCAAAGCAGCACAAAAAGCAGGGATAAACATTCCGACGCTCTGCCATGACGACCGATTGGAACCATATGGTGCATGCAGGTTTTGTATGGTTGAAGTCGAAAAGAACAGTAGAAAGAAACTGGTTGCATCTTGTTGCTATCCTGCAGAAAACGGATTGGTTGTCCGCACGAAAACCGAGAATATAGACAAAATCAGAAAACTTCTTGCAGAGCTCTTATTATCTATTTCCCCTAGCGGTGCTCATGTTGATATCGCGAAACAGTATGGCGTTGTTGAATCGAGGTTCAAACAAACCGAGAGCCCCGAATCTCCTTGCAGTTTGTGTGGTCTTTGTGTCCGCTATTGCGCGGAGGTAAAAAATAAACATGCTGTGTGTTTTGTTGGTCGCGGGGTTGACCGCACAATTGCATTAGTGCCTGGTTTGTCTGATACGTGTTCTTCTTGTAGAGAATGTTTTAACGTCTGTGATGCAGGAAAAATTGTGTATCTTGTGGATATGATTCAAGAAATCTCCTGTCCTCCGCTAAAATCATCATTTAAAAGCTCTGACTAAAGTTTGGTTTTTCAATATTTCAATGGGCGTTAGCTTTATCGATACACCAGATTTTTTCATCTATAGTGACTGTAATCCTATCTCCTTTTTTCAATTTTAAAGATTGGATGCAGTCACGCGCATCTTCCCATAATACGGGTAATGTCTTTTTTTCACCGTTATCTAATCGTGTTTGTATTTCCCAAGGGCCAATAAATCCCGGAATCGCAGGTTTAATACCTTGGAATGCACCTTCATATTTTTCTAGAACAAGTGGTGCACCTTGATAACCACAATCCTTACATACATACTCTACTGTGGCTTCGTTTAGGGTGATGTCTCTTATGGCCTCTTGCTGGATTTGTTTACTACCACAATGTGGACAAGTAGTAACCTCCATACGTATGTCCCCCGATACAATATGATAATAAGGATCAGGACTTATAGTTTTCCAATCATAAAAGTACTATTTTCATAATTATCATAAAGATGCTTAACTTTAGCTTTCCTGACGAGAATTTTATATACAAGAGATTAAGTTGTAATGACTAAGTGATTTTAACTTGAAGTTTATATCGCCTCTCCAACTTTATTTAAAACCTTAAGTTTTATATTCAATAATTGTATACTAAGGTAAAATAACAGAAAGGTGGAAATAGGAGAGATTAGTAAATGGTAGAAGACGGTCTATGTAAAACAGGTATAGAAGAACTAGATTTACAGGTTAGCGGTGGAATACCTGCAGGCAGTACAGTCCTGATGGTGGGAAGCAGTGGCTCAGGTAAAACCACTCTTTGTATGCAGTTTCTAATAAACGGAGCTAAAATGGGAGAGCGAGGCGTTTTTTTTACAATAACAGAACCCTTGTTTAAATTAACAAAAAATATGGAAGGATTCAAATTCTACGACAAAAAACTAATCGAATCAGGTATGATCAACCTCATAGACCTCAGGATTATCAGCGAAAGACTTGGTTTAAACACAGAAAAATACACCATAGAGGATGCTGCTGCGCTACTTGACGTACTAAGAGACATTGCAGATGAGTTAAACGTAAAAAGACTTGCCATAGACTCCATAACAGCTCTATGTTACAGACTACAAACAAAAGAAATGATAAGAGATTTCATATTCAAACTTGGATCATCACTGGCTGCAATGAAATGTACAACCTTCCTGACATCAGAGGTACCACCAAGAACTTTCCAATATTCACAATATGGTATAGAAGAATTCATTGCTGACGGCATAATATTCCTTGGCGATATAGAACGAAAAGGTGATCTGATACGAACATTCCAAATCATTAAAATGAGAGGAATATCACACAGCAGAACAAAGTTTGCCATGAGCATATCCTCAAAGGATGGTGTAGAACTAGCCCCGCTGCTAAAATCGAAGGCGTGATATGAAATATGGTTACCTTAATAGATAGTTTAAAAGAAAGAATATCAAATGCTATAACAATCAACCAGTCTGTAGGCATATTGCTACCAGGTAACAACTACACTGAGTTTATACAGGCTTTATTAGAGTTCGTACGTGTTAGACCACAGGATGCCTGGGTTTATGTTAGTGTAACAAAACCTTACGAGAACATCGTTAAACAATTCGGGGATTTATCAACTTACAAAAACATCAGATTCATAGATTGTATCTCTCGCGCATCTGGCATATCAAAGACTTACCCAAATTGTACATTCATTGAAAGCCCCACGATGCTAGAAAAAATTGGTTTAGAGATAATGAACACATTCAAAGAAGTAGATGAAAACGTAAGTAAATACCTTATAATAGATTCTCTTAGCACCATGATAATATACAATGACCTAGACATAGTAACAGAGTTTTTTTACCAGCTTGCGAACAAAACAAGGGCAAGAAACGTGCATGTAATGTCATTGGTTATAGAAGAAGAGGATGCGAATAAATATCTAAACAAGTTAATCTATCTAAACGATAAAATCCTCAAAGTTAGAGACTCTTTTATTTAAAAAAAATTAAGCGGCGAAACAGATATGAATAGACCATCTGAGGGATTTTAAAGGAAAATAAGAAAATCTGAAGAATTAAAATATGACGAACGAAGAATTTATAAGCACCGGCATCGAAAAACTCGATAAACTACTAGAGGGAGGCATACCAAAAGGTTTCACTGTTCTAATTCTTGGAAGCCCTGGTAGCAGCGTAGAGATACTTAGTAAACAACTAACAACAACAGGCAAGGTACTATATTTTACAACAGAAGAAACAAAAAATGAAGTTTTAGATACACTGAAAAGATTCAACTGGAACCCCCAAGAATTAGAGTTTGTTGACATAGCTGAAAAGTATTCACAAAGTGTTCTAACCGGGGAACAAAAAAGAGTTAGTATATACGAACAAAGATCTAAATTGAGATTAAAAGAATTAATTGAAATCGGATCATCTGGTTTACCACCAACTATCAAAGGAGAAGAAGATTTCCTGGCTATATTATCAAATAGAATAAAATCATCAGGTTTTCAGAAGATCGTAATAAACTCCCTTGATTTTTTCCTCAGCCAATATTCTCAGGATGAAGTAATTAGAACGATTTATGCAGCAAAACTCAGCAATCTGCAAAACAAAGGAGC
>JBFYMH010000048.1:0-3812 GCA_041305005.1 Thermoplasmatales archaeon
AGAAATAGTATTAGTACCAGCGCCACCACAGCCAACAACCTTAATCTTAGTAACCAAGCCTTTCAATATCTCTTCTAGTTCACAGTTATCAACACCCTTAACAGGTGAATCATCTAGATCATCGGTTTTCTCTGAAGAGTTTTTTTCTCTTTTTTTCTTTTCCTCATTTGCAATAACTTCTTTTATAATTTTCTCCATATCTAAATCACCATATCCCTATAACTACAACCCCACTATTGTGAAATTTCTTAACATAATCGTAAAGTAATTTCACCTATTAAATATTTCCTAAAAAATTCTAATCTCCAAAGAAAAATCCTTGCTTTTAACTGAATGAGTAAGATAACCCATAGAAATACGGTCAGCAAAAGAAGCATATTTTTCTATATTTCCTTTGTTTATACCGCCTGACACTTCAATCAAAACATTTCTGTTAATTTTCCTTATTTTTTTAGCTACTTCCATCGCTGATTTAGCATCAAAATTATCAAGCATGATAACATCCACGTTCATTTTCGCTGCGATGAGTGCATCTCTTTCGTTTTCCACTTCTATTTCTATAATTTTGTTTTTAATTTTTTCTTTTACGCGTTTGATTGCCTCTTCTGCTGAACCAACGATTTTAAGATGATTGTCCTTAATTAACACTGCATCATAAAGTCCAAATCTGTGTGATTCTCCTCCGCCGAGTATAACAGCTTTTTTTTCATATTCACGGAAACCAGGTGTTGTTTTTCTTGTTGCAGCTATTGTGACCTTTGGGTTGATTTTCTTGCATAAATCTACGAGTGTTTTTGTTTCTGTTGCAATACCACTCATTCTACATATAATATTAAGTGCTAGTCTCTCGCCTTTTAAAATTGAACGAGCGGGGCCTTTGATCTTTGCTACTATCGTACCTTTTTTAACAAAAACTCCGTCATCTATTTCCGATGTCATTTTTGCCCCAGTTTTTTCAAAAACCTTTTTTGCTTCTTCTAGACCAGCAACTACGCAATCTTCTTTTGCTATGATCTCTGCTGAGGCAGTTTCATTTGTGAACAAGGAGTCAGAGGTTACGTCACCCTCATCTGCAAGGTCTTCTTTTAAAAACTCATCTATATCATCCATAACAATAATTTTTATAGTAATGCCTGTTTTAAGTTTTTGGGAGACCATGAAACTTGGTATTATTGGTTGTGGCGCCATTGGAACGGACGTAGCAAAAGCCGCTGACAAGATGAAAGAAATACAAAAGATCTATTTATTTGATATAAACAAATTAGCGTCAGAGAAACTATGCAAAAATCTTAAAAAAGCGCAGATAAAAAATGTAGAAGATTTTTTGGACGAAGTTGATGTTGTTTTCGAAGCAGCTTCCCAACAAGCTGTTGTACAATATGGATTAAAAGCATTGGATGCAGGCAAGGATTTAGTTGTAATGAGCCTTGGTAGTTTATTCGACGATAGCTTGAGAAAAAGATTAGAAGACGCAGCCAGGAAACATGGACGGAAAATCTACTTGCCATCTGGTGCAGTATGCGGCATAGATGGCGTTTTAGCTGCAAGCATGGAAGAACTAGATAGTGTTACTCTTGTGACAACAAAACCTCCTGCATCATTGGATGTAGAGGTGGATGGACGGACAGTTATTTTTAAGGGTAACGCACGTGAGGCTGTTAAAAAATTCCCTAAGAATATAAATGTTGCAGCATGTCTTTCTCTAGCTGGTTTAGGTTTTGATGAAACTAATGTAGAGATTGTTGCAGATCCTGTTGAAACCAGGATTAGCCATAAGATACTTGCTCATGGGAAATTTGGTAGACTGCGTGCTGAAGTTGAAAACATGCCTAACCCAAATAACCCGCGGTCTAGCTATATGGCATCGCTCTCCGCCATTGCAATATTGCGCAGGATCGTTGACCCAATCCAAGTTGGTTAAAATTTATTTATGACTAAAAACTAAATATTACCTCTTTCATGTGGCTTTTAAGATGACATTTGAAATTAAAGAGCGAGATGCGGCAGGACGTTTATGCAAGTTTAAAACTAAGCATGGAACAGTTACTACACCTAATCTAATGCCGGTGATTAACCCAAACAAGATGTTAATCACGCCTCAGGAAATGAAAAAACTTTTTGGTACTGAGATAGTAATTACTAACTCATATATAATAAAAAAAGACGAAAAATTAAAGGATATAGCATTAAAACAAGGTGTTCACAAACTCATAGATTTTGACGGCCCTATAATGACTGATTCCGGGACTTTTCAAAGCTATGTTTATGGTGATATAAAAATTGATCCAGTTGATATTGTAAAATTTCAACGTGAAATTGGGAGCGATATCGGTACTATCTTAGATGTTTTTGGCACACCTGATCAAACAAAAAAAGAGGCTGAAAATGGTTTAAAAGAAACAATCGCTCGCGCAAAAAAAAGCATACCTGAAAAAGGCGATATGTCTCTTGCTTGTACAGTTCAAGGTTCTGTTTATCCTGATCTGAGGCAAAAATGCGCCAAAGAACTAAGCAATATGAATGCAGATTTTTTCCCAATTGGTGGCGTTGTGCCTTTGATGGAAAATCAGAGATATGCTGATCTTGTTAGATGTATTATTTCTGCTAAGAGGGGTTTGAATCCATCAAAACCTGTTCATTTATTTGGTGCAGGTCATCCTTTGATGTTTTCTTTGGCGGTCTTGCTTGGCTGTGATTTTTTTGATTCATCTGCTTATGCAAAATATGCACATGACGGGCGGATGATTTTTTTATGGGGCACGGAGAGTTTGGAAACGTTAAATGAGTTGCCTTGTTGTTGTCCTGTGTGCTCGAAGTTTACTGCATCTGATTTGAAACAGTTGGATAAAAACGAAAGGATGCGTCAGTTGGGTTTGCATAATCTTTATGTTAGTTTTTCTGAGATTAGAACTATACGCACCGCTATATCAGATGGGTGGCTGTGGGAACTAGTTGAACAAAGAGCATCCTCCAATCCTTACCTTTTGGATGCATTGAGAGAATTGAGAAAAAAAGAAAATAAAATTTGGTTGGAAAAATTTGAGCCGACCAGCAAAGACACTGCGATGTTTTATACCGGCAGTCACACTATTCATAGACCAATTGTTTTTAGATATCATAAACGTCTTTTAACTAGATACAAACAAAATTTTGATACAACGGTTGTTTTGCCCGAAGGAAACAAACCCTATTCGATTTACTACGCAGATCGTATAAAGAAAATTTTTGATAAAAGAAAAGTAAATTTGGTTGTAAATTCTCATCTCGGTCCTGTGCCAATTGAGTTGGATGAAATGTACCCATTGGCTCAGTCTGTTTTTCCAAAAACGACAGACAATGAAAGTGAGCATGAATCAAAAAAGATTGTTGATGAGTTTTTGAAGAAGAAAAAAGTTGTTGTTTGGAAAAATGGTAAATTGGATTTGAAAACTGATAAATCAAAACAAAAAAATAGTGTTGATATGGATCTTGTTAGGATTTCTGCTGTTTCAGATATGCAGTTTGGAAAAGGTGCATCTAAATCTTTGCTTAGCGGGGATTTAAGAATCGTTAAATCAAAAAATACTGGTAAAATCCGTAATGTTTATTGTGATGATAATCATGTTTTGTCAATGAGGGCAGAAGATGGTTTGTTTACATTAAAGGTGCATGGTGCAAAACTTTTGCACAAATATTTTAAGAAACCTAAATTAAGAGTTGTTATAGAAGAGGATGCTATTCCGTTTGTTAAAGAATGTAAAAGCGTTTTTGCGAAGTTTGTTGTTGAATGCGACTCTGAGCTACGGCCTTATGATGAGTGTCTTATTGTAGAT
>JBFYMH010000049.1:0-5722 GCA_041305005.1 Thermoplasmatales archaeon
CGTGAAATAATGTTATATGCCTCGTTGCTAAGTCCACCGGATTTTGATACAAAACCTACTGAGCCGGGTCTATGGAGTTTTGATTCCATTATGTTTTCAATTGTTCCGCCAGTGTTTCCAATCTTGAATTGGCCTGCTACAATACCACCGACTGTTGCTGGTCCGATTATAATTTTGTTTAGTTTTTTTGCTTTTGCAACAAGCATCTTCATTCTTCGTTCTGGTACTCCCTCTGCTATAATTACTATAGTTCTAATTTGAGGTACTGCAAATGCTTCTTCTGTTGATGAAGCGGCAGATCTGAATGATGCGAAGTTGATCATGACATCAACGTTCTTGTGTTTGTTTGCTGCATTCTTAAGTGACTTGTATATTGGGACTAGAATTTCTTTTGGCCCGAAGAAGAATTTCTGGAAACTATCCGAACCAGTTGGGTTAACAATAGCTGCAACAGAAGGGGTTTTTCTTGCGGAGGCATAGTCAAAATCCAGCATTCTCTGAACTGCGTTTACCTGAAGATTATAGATGAATGATTGTGTGTCTTTATCAAAGAGAATATAATCTTTTTTTGTCATTTACTTACCTCCTTTTAGTGCCATTGAGACAATTTTAGTCATGTGTGTCTCAGGACCAAATACTTCAATAGGAACACCTAGTTCTTTACCAAGTTCCTTCATTCTATTTAATCCTTCTTTGTAGTTTGGTCCTCCCCTTCGCACATAGATTTTTACTTTGTTATCTTTAAGTCTGTCTTTGTATTCTTTAAGGGCTCTTACAATTCCTTTGAATGTATTTGCAACATCGGTGAAGTTTGCAATTCCACCACCGATCAACAAGAACTTTCCTTTTGGATTCTTCTTTCTTGTCATCAGGTCAAGAACCGTTTTTGCATAGAGATATGTAAACTCCTCATTTGGGTCACCGGAGTATTCGCCATAGTTTGCCATCTCACTCATAAATCCTAAATCAGTGATTGTATCTGCGTAGATTACTGAGGCACCACCACCCGCGACCATAGTCCAGATTCTTCCTTCTGGATTGAGAATTGTGAGTTTTAATGATGCGCCTGTTTTTGAGTCGAGCTCCTTGATGTAAGCCTCTTCTTTACTAAGCATTCTCCCGAATGGTGATGGAAAATCAATGCCACCCCATTTCTGGCCGCTCTCAAACTCTGCGGTGTCATCCATTTTTGCTGCTAAGTCAAGTGGTACGATTTTATTGCCGGTAACCACGAACGGGTTTATTTCTAAATATGAGTAGTTGAGATCTGCGTAGAATTTGAACATACCTTCTATGAACCCAGCAATTAATTTTTTTCTTGCTGCTGGCGCTTTCCCAAGTATTTTCTTTTCGATATCTGCTGTTGTTGGATATTCTCCTATCGGGACCATCAGTCTGGCGGCCTTTGCATCTATGTCACCAACGTTAATTCCACCCTCGTGGTGGAAAAGAATTTCGTCACCATCTCTTTTGGAAATTATTGCTAGATAATACTCGTCGTTTTCTTTATGTGGAACAAATGGTTCTACAATGAAATGGTCTAGTATTCCTGTTACAGTTCCAACTGTTACTGGTTTATTCATGCGCTCGCTTATCCATTTCTCTGCATCTTTCCAGCTCGCATTCAAAAGAAGAAGTTTGCTTTTTCCCCTTCGTTTTATTAGTTGATCTGGTTTCACAACGAGTTTTTCTTTTGCTAACCATTTGTATGTGTTTGGTAGTTTTTTCAAATCTGTTTCTGGTCCGATTGTAATGAATTTATTTTCAATGGAGTATTTCCCATTTGTGTAGTCTTTAAGCAGACGTGCAATCATCTGTTTTCCATCTGCTTCTCGAATTCCCTTTTGTGCCATATTTTTACCTCCCCTTTTTACAATTTTTTCTTAAGTCTATCTGCAATTGCATCAATAAATTCTTCGGTATAAACTTGTTTGTTTTTTGGGTTCGGTGTAGCTACTCTCATCAAATCACCTGTCATGATACCTGCTTCAACTGTTTCGATTGATGCATGTTCTAGTTTATGCGCAAAATCTACGACCTCTGGCGTTTTATCGAGTTCTCCTCTTTTCTTCAAAGCGCCAGTCCATGCAAATATGAGTGCCATCGGGTTGGATGAAGTCTTTTCTCCTTTCAGATATTTGTAGTAGTGTTTCTGGACTGTACCATGAGCTGCCTCGTATTCAAAGAAACCATCAGGTGATACCAACACGGACGTCATCATAGCTAGACTTCCATAGGCTGAGCCGAGCATATCTGACAGTACATCACCATCGTAGTTCTTGCATGCCCACAAAAATCCGCCCTCCGATTTCATAACTCTGGCGACTGCGTCGTCTATCAGTGTAAAGAAATATTCAATGCCAGTGTCCTCATATTTCTTCTTCCAGTTTTTCTCAAATTCTTCGTGGAAGATTTGTCTGAATCGCGCATCGTAAGTTTTTGAGATTGTATCTTTTGTTGCAAACCATAGGCTTACTTTTTGATCCAATGCATATGTAAAACATGCTTTTGCAAAACTGTTTATAGATTTGTCTGTGTTGTGTATTCCTTGTAGAATTCCTGGCCCTTTGAAATCTTGGATCATCAGACTAACAGGTTGTCCTCCGTCAGCTGGGGTGAAGACCAGTTCTCCTTTTCCAGGTCCTGGAACACGTATTTCCTGGTTTTTGTATACATCACCATATGCATGTCTGCCGATGTGAATTGGTTTTTTCCAAGTTCTAACTGATGGTGGAATGTTGTTTGCAAGTATTGGACTTCGGAATACGGTACCATCAAGTATTGCTCTGATGGTTCCATTTGGACTAGGCCATTCCTTTTTCAGGCTGTATTCTTTTATTCTGTCTTTGTTTGGTGTTATAGTTGCACATTTTACTCCAACACCATATTTCTTTATTGCGTTTGCAGCATCCACTGTGATTTTATCATCTGTCTCATCTCTCTTTTTTAAACCTAAGTCGTAGTATTCTAGCTTCATGTCTAGATGTGGGAAGAGTAGTTTTTCTTTTACCATCTTCCACATTACACGGGTCATTTCGTCTCCGTCTATTTCAACAATTGTGTTTTTTACCTTGATTTTTTCATGTTGTTTTTTCATTTCTTTTCATCTCCTAAAAAATCTTATTTTATGTAGTTGAGTGTCCCACCTGCAAGCAGGATTTGTTTTTCTCTCTCAGAAAGGTCGTACTCAACCTCAAAAGTCTTATTTTTCGTTTTATTTTTTACTATTATTGTTTTACCTTTTTTCAAAAGCTCAGGAATATTTTGTATTTCAAGATCATCATTTTGATCTATGGTGTCGTAGTCTTTTTCGTTTTTGAATTTCAATGGTATTATCCCGAAGTTCACGAGGTTTGCCTTGTGTATTCTTTCCATTGATTTTGCAATAACTGCTTTTACACCCAGATACATTGGGCAGATTGCTGCATGCTCTCTTGATGATCCTTGCCCGTAGCTAACACCACCCACTATTACGTTGAATTTACCGGTTCCTCGTATTTGTTTTGCGCGTTCATGGAATTTTGGGTCGATGATTTCAAAGACGAACTCAGAGTATTTTGGTACGTTGGATCTGTATTTCATTCGTGCGCCAGCTGGTATTATGTGGTCTGTTGTGATTTTGTCACCGACTTTGATTGTTACAATTCCTTTGATGTTTTCAGGCATTGGTGTACTTTTTGGCGGTTCACCGATGTTTGGTCCTCTGTAGATTTTTATGTTTTTCCCGTCTTTCGGTGGTTGTATGAACATTCCATCGTCTATGTAATATTTCTTAGGCATTGAAACAGTTGGATATTTGAATCCCATTTGTTCTAGGTCTCTTGGGTCAGTGATTTTTCCAGTAATGACTGCCGCTGCTGCTGTTTCAGGGCTGACAAGATATACTTGTGCATCTTTTGTTCCAGATCTGCCTTCAAAATTTCTATTGCTTGTCCGTAATGATATCGCACTGGTTTTTGGTGATTGACTGTTTCCTATGCAGAAGCCACATGCTGATTCAGCGATTCTTGCGCCCGCAGAAATAAGTTCAAAGAGTCCACCGTCTCGTTCTATATTTTCAATTACCTGTTTTGATCCTGGTGCAACAACAAAACTAACGTTATGATGAATCTTTTTACCTTTTAAAATTTGGGCTACTTTCATCAGATCAGTGTATGATGAATTCGTGCAACTTCCTAGGCAGACTTGGTCTACATCTAGTCCTTGTATTTCACGAACTTTCTTTATGTTTCCTGGGCTGTGCGGTGTTGCCGCTAGCGGTTCAAGTTCATTTAAATTAATTTCAACAACGCGATCGTATTTAGCATCATCATCTGCTTTGAGTTCAATCCAATCTTTTTCTCTTCCTTGTGCTTTCAAAAATTCTTTTGTTATTTCATCGCTTGGGAAGATTGAGGTTGTTACTCCGCATTCCGCTCCCATGTTTGTTATTGTTGCTCTATCTGGTACTGATAGTGTTTTTACGCCTTCCCCGCCGTATTCAAAGACACAACCTACGTTTCCTTTTGTTGAGAATATTTCTAAAACTTTTAGTATCACGTCTTTTGCTGAGACCCATGGTTTTAGTTTTCCTTTTAGTTCTATTTTAATGATTTTTGGATAAGTTAAGTAAAATGGTCCGCCTGCCATTGCTACAGCGACATCTAGACCGCCGGCACCGATCGCCATCATTCCTATTCCTCCACCGGTCGGTGTGTGTGAATCTGAGCCTAGTAGTGTTTTTCCTGGTTTGCCAAATCTTTCCAGGTGTACTTGATGGCAGATTCCATTTCCTGCCCTTGAATATATTATTCCATATTTTGCTGCTACTGATTGAAGGTATTTATGGTCATCAGCATTTTCAAAACCAATCTGAACTGTGTTGTGGTCAACGTAGCTTACTGATAGTTCTGTTTTTACTTTTGGTACGGCCATTGCTTCGAATTGTAGGTATGCCATTGTTCCTGTTGCGTCTTGTGTTAGTGTTTGGTCGATTTTTATTCCTACTTCGTTTCCTTTTTCTGGTTTTCCTTCTATTATGTGTTTAGAGAGTATTTTCTCAGCTATTGTCATTCCCATAAGTTTATCCTCCAATATTTGATTGAAAAACGTATATTAATTTGTTATATAAAGCTTTTTAATTTGTTTTACATATAGACAATTAATATTGTGCAAAAATGTTATTTTGGTGTATTTTAGATATTTAATGAGCTTTTTAACAACTATAAATTTATATATCGTATAAATGAGAAAATTTATATATCGAATTATTCCATTATCTGATTGTGAAAAAGATTCTATTGACAAAGAACGAAGAGAAAGTTCTTTGCGGATTAATAATGCATCCCGAAAAAAACGATAGCGAATTATCATCAGAGATAAACGTTAAACTATCAACACTTACATCAATAAAAAAAAGATTAAACGATCAGGGTTTTTTCCGTAAACTAAACGTACCAATGTTAGACCGCTTAGGCTGCGAACTATTGGCTGTTATATACGCACAGTTTAATCCTGTCATACCACTTGAAGAACGGGTGCAAGCAACAAAAAAAACAATAGAAGTTTTTGATGAACTTATTTTTTCAGTTGGTGAACAAGAAAAAGGTTTTTCAGTTAATCTATCTAAAAATTATACAAATATAGGAAGAATAAATGAGGTAAGAACAGAAACCTTTGGTAGACTTGGTTTACTTGAAAAAGAATATCCAAACGAGGCTATATTTCCTTTTGAAACAAGTCA
>JBFYMH010000050.1:0-8380 GCA_041305005.1 Thermoplasmatales archaeon
ACCACCGTTTATGTTGTCATTGATATATTTGGGCCTGTAGCCTAGCCTGGATTGGGCGGCAGTTTCCTAAGCTGCAGATCGCGGGTTCGAATCCCGCCGGGCCCGCTTCACTTTTTTATCTACTAGGTGTTTTGTTAAATAGTTTAGTATAACTAATTTTGTTTCATAAATAGAATATAGATGTTTTTAGTTTCAGTTTTGTGAAAAATAAAACCATAGGCATAATAGCGATTCTTCTAGCAAGTATAATGTGGGCAATAGAACCAATATTTGTTAAGTTGTCATATCAAACATCGGATTTCGTTCAGACAAATACAATACGTGCGATTTTCGCTTTACTTGTTGCCTTTGTTTATATTTTGATTAAGAGAAAACCAAAGGACCTGAAGTTAGCAAAAAAAGATGTTGCACCAGTTATCTACATAGCTCTTGTTGCAGCACTTTTTGCTGATTTTATGTATATTTTTTCTCTTTCCCAAGTTGCTGTTGTTAACGCGGTTATTATTGCTCATATGCAGCCCGTGTTTATCGTTATATTTGGAATTTTTACTCTTAAATCAGATAAACTTACTTCTTTTGATTATATAGGGATATTGCTCATGATTATATCTGGAGTTTTGGTGACAACTGGTACTCTTGACAATCTTATGAGTTTTAAGTTTGGCACAGTTGGTGATTTATTTGTTTTATCTGCTACAATTGCATGGGCGACCTCGGCAATTGTTACAAGGAGATATGTAAGGCATCTGAACACGGGTGTTGTCACGTTTTATAGGTTTTCTATTGTCTCTGTTGTTCTTTCAATCTATTTGATTGCAAATAACAGTTTTTTTATAGAAAATTATTATCAGGTGGTTGTTGGACTGGTCGTTGGTATTGGTACGATTTTGTATTATGAATCTCTCTCAAGGTTGAAAGCCGCCCAAACCTCTGCTCTTGAACTTTCGACTCCTTTGTTTGCTACGATTCTCGCTTTTTATATGCTCTCTGAGACTCCGACTGTTATGCAGATTGTTGGTGTTTTACTTTTGTTACTTGGTCTGTTTTTTATTTCAAGAAAAGAGGAATAACTGATTAGGATCAGTTAGTTGAAGGGCAGGCGTTGTTTTTTGTCCTAAGAATGTTTATATATTGTTTTAATGTTTGAAATATCTGTATTGTGGGGGAAATTGTATGCAAATAAGATTTATTAAAAAATATGTTTTTTATGCAATAGTTTCTTTATTGGTCGCTGTGACTTTTATTTCTGCAGCTGCGGCTATAAACCTGACAGGCAACGATAACAATCCACCCGAGTCACCAACTATAGATGGCCCCACTCACGTTAAAGTAGGGGTCGAGTATGAATGGAGTTTTTATTCAACAGATTCAGACGGGGATAATATCACGTACTATGTTGACTGGGGTGATGTATGTGGTGGTGCTGAATGGCATGGTCCTTACAAATCTGGAGAAGAGGTTGTCTTAGCGCATAAGTACACTGCAAAAAATACTTTGATTATAAATTCAATGGCAGTTGATGAGCATGGTGCTGAGAGCAATATGACTTATTTTGAGGTTACAATACCAAGGATTGCATCGACTCAATTCTTAACGCACCTGTTGGATAGATTTCCAAACGCATTCCCATTTCTTAGATTTCTTATGAAAAATTCTTTTTATTAGAAAAGGTTTTTGACAGGTTGGTTCTCATTCTCCATAATCTTTTTATCGTTTCTTATTATATTGACTGTTATGCAAGAAAAAATAGAATGGAAGATGCTTGATCCTGCCTCAAAGAAGATATGGCGAGTAAAGGGAGTGGCTTTCTTTGGGTTGTTCTGGTTGCTCACCTTGCTAGGTTTTATTTTAGAATGGGTCTACGATACCTCAAATACTGACAGGAATCTTACGCTACTTGTTTTTTTTGTAATGACCACTTGCATTCTTGTGTTTCTTTGTATTTACAATTTCTGGGTTTCAATGTATTACAATAACTACAGGTATGCTCTTGGAAAAGAAGGGCTGCTAATAAACCGGGGGATATGGTGGAAATACAGGAGAACTGTCCCTTATGCTCGTATACAACATATTAGCATTGACCAGGGCCCCATTGAGCAGATTTTTGGGTTGTATAGAGTAAACTCATATACAGCCGGTACAGGTTCCATTGGTGGTGCTAGTGCTGGTAGTAGGGTTACTGGTCCTGAGGGGCAGATACTTGGTGTTAGAACTCCTGAGCCCTTGAAAGAGGAGATTATGAGGCGTGTTATGCCTTTCCGAGCTGGAGACGGCGTAACAGATATTAGTACGGGTTCTTCTAATAAAATAATTGAAGAGTTGCAGGCTATAAGGAAGGCACTTGAGAAGAGATAGGTAACAATAAAAAATATTGACGCTCGGTGTAGACGTAGGGTTTGTAAGTTAGCATCTGCGGTTTTTCTAATAAAGAGACTATGATCAGAATGTCTTTTGATTTCTGGAACCTAAAATGATATACAACAGAACTTTGTTATCCCCCCTCGATGGACGTCCTGATTAAAGTCCGTGATTTATCCAAAACAATCGAAGGTAAGCTCCTATTTGAAAATGTATCATTTGATGTTTATTCAGATAACTGCATTGGGCTTCTTGGCCCAAATGGTTGCGGGAAAACTACACTGTTTAAGATTCTTTTAGGAGGGGCGCAGGCAAGCTATGGTGATGTATGGCGAAAAGACAACCTGCAGATTAGATATTTGGATCAAGTACCCATAACCTCGCTTGATGAAACAGTGTATGATTTTTTTATACGTACAACGCAGTCAGATGCAATTCAGCAAAAAATCAGGGAATATGAAACGCAGTTGGAGGACCCTGAGATTTACAATTCAACACGTTATGTGGATATTCTTGATAGTATAAGGGAGCTTAAGGTCTCTGCGAGTCGGACTGCTAGTTCTTTGCGTTGGGAGGCTGCACTTCGTATTTTAGAGGAGATCGGGATGCCTGATCTTCCACCTAACACAAAACCTGGTGCTCTTTCTGGTGGTGAGTGGCAGAAAATCGCCCTTGCGAGTGTCCTTGCGCAACCCAAAGAGTGCGATCTTTTGCTTCTTGATGAGCCCACGAATCATCTTGATATTGAAACAATCGAGTGGTTGGAGCGGCAGATCGTTGATTTTCCGAAAGCAGTAATGATTGTTTCTCATGACCAGTATCTTTTGGATGATCTTGTTGACAGGGTTTTTGAGATGGCAGGTCATCATCTTGAGATTTATGATGCGACTTATGCGGAGTATGAAGAACAAAAACTTCTCAGACAGCATATTAAAAATCGGGCGTACGAAAAATCAAAGGCCGAGATACAGCGGCAAAAAAAGATTATTGAAACCTTGTCAAGGCGTAATAAATATGATCTGCAAATAGCAAGCAAGATGAAACGGCTAGAAAAAGTGGAGCGTATTGAAAACCCTGTTTTGAAATCCTATTTGCTTAAGTTCCATTTTAAATCTGTTTTCAAATCCGGTAAAAACGTTGCAGACGGACATAATCTTGAGAAACAGTTTGACAGTAAGGTTATTCTTGATAACGCAAGTTTTGAGATTCTTGCTGGGCAGAAGATAGGCCTCATCGGACCCAATGGTTGTGGTAAAACCACTTTTTTGAAGATGCTTACAGGCGAGGAGCATCCTGAGGGGGGAAAAGTGTATGTAAGCTCAGGGGTGAAATCAGGGTATTTTGATCAGGGGCATCTCTCACTTATTCCTGAAAACAACCTGATCGATGAGCTCCGCAGGGACCATAGTGAATTATCTGAGAACGATGCAAAGGCGTTACTTGGGCAGTTCAATTTCAAAGGAAATATGTTTTTTAACCAGGTGCAGCAGCTCTCCGGTGGGGAGCGTGCGCGGTTGGCTATTCTTAGACTGATTTTGCAGCCATATAATTTTCTGCTTCTTGATGAGCCTACGAACCATATGGATATGGATTCGAAAAAGGCGATTGAGAGTGCTCTGAATTCGTATGATGGCACTGTTATTGCGGTTTCGCATGATCGAAGTTTTCTTGATATGGTTGCGGATACGATTTTTTTTATGGATGGCGGCTCCATTAAGATCTATCCTGGGAATTATACTAGTTTTCGGTTGCAGCGTCAAAAAGAGTTAGTTGATCTTTCAAATGCGAATCTTGCGTACCTGTCTGGGACTGGCCTTAAAAAATATGTGGTTATTAAGGCGTTTACAATTTGGACGACGCGGATGAAGCATAAAGTGGGTGATGAGATTTTTATCGGTGATCATAACGAGAAAATTTATGAATGGGCGATCAAAGGTAAATTCTTGCGAGCAGCTGATTATCCTGGTAAAAATAAATGATTTTTATGGTTGTTTGATGAGATTTTAGGCCCTCTTCTTATGAGCAGATAGGAACACCAACATTTTTATAAATAGTTCTTGTTGTGTAAATTAGTGTTTTTATGGCTAAAAAACATGAACCTAAGACGGAAAAAGAGTGGAAAGAAAACCTGACTTCTGATGAGTATCGTATTTTGAGGGAAAAGGGCACTGAACGTCCGTTTAGCGGTAAATATCTTGGCAATAAAGAAAAGGGTGTTTATGTTTGTGCTGGGTGTGGGAATGAGTTGTTTTCTTCTGATGCTAAGTTTGATTTTGGTGGTTGGCCTAGTTTTCGGTATCTGTTATCTAGAGATAAGATTAAGTTAAAGCAGGATAGAAGTCGCGGGATGGATAGAACTGAGGTTATATGCAGCAATTGCGGTAGTCACCTTGGCCATATGTTTGATGATGGTACTCCACCGACTGGCCAACGTTTTTGTATAAATTCAGCTAGTCTTCGTTTTAAAAAAAGTGAATAGCCACAGTCATTATTTGCAAGATGTGGACGTAAGGTTTTTTGATATAGATAAGTTACCGGGATTATCATTTAATCTCTAATATTAGTTTTAATAGAAAGTACCTTTTTGTTACGATTATTTTATATATTTGTAATTTAATATTAATTTGTTAGGATACGATGTCATCTAGAGAAGATTTTCAATCATTTATTCCTGCGGAAACCAAAATACCTGAGTTGACAGTAAGAGCAGTGTTGGTTGGTGCATTTCTTGCAATTGTGTTAGGATCAGCTAATGCTTATTTTGGATTATATGCTGGTATGACTGTATCGGCTGCTATCCCCGGTGCCGTCATGGCGTTTGCCTTACTTAGACCATTTAAAGGAACTATCCTTGAAGTAAATATTGGAATGATGGGGGCGGCATCTGGAACCGCGCTTGCGGCCGGTGTGATCTTTACTATTCCTGCGATGTTGCTTCTTGGTGCATGGTCAGAAATTCATTATTTTGAAACAACGGCTGTTGCAGCGCTTGGAGGAATTCTTGGCGTGTTGTGGATGGTGTCGCTCAGGCGTGCCTTGATTATTAAAACGGATCTGCCATTTCCTGAGGGAGTTGCTGTTGCAGCAGTGTTAACAACAACAGTTGGTGATGGCGACCCAAAGAAAAAAGGTCAATCCGGTGTCAGTGCAATCTGGTTATTATTAGGTGCTTTACTTGGGGCTTTGTTAAAATTTGGGCAAGTTGGACTAAACGTATTTCAAGGAAAATTACAAGGCATTATCAATATCGGGAAATTCAACATTGGTGGAGGTGAAAATAATGGGTTGTTTTATGGTGGCATTGCAACTTCTCCTGCTCTTCTTGGAGTTGGTTGGATTATCGGACCGAGAATTGCATCATTTGTTTTTGTCGGCGGTCTTCTCGGCTGGGTGATAATAACACCACTGATAATATTGGCAACCGGAATTCCGTCTGGATTGACGCCCATTGATGGCTTCTTCTATACATGGGAGCATTATGTTAGATATGTTGGTGTAGGGGCGATGGTTGTTGGAGGTCTTTTTACAATATTTAAACTCAGAAATAACATTTCAGAAGGAATCAAAGAAGCGGTTACAGGCATTAAAAGTGGTCAGGTACAGGTTAAAAAAAGAACAGATCAAGATCTAAATTTCAAATATGTATTTTTAACGATTGGGGCTCTAACTATTCCTGTGTTTTTAGTCTATGTATGGATTTCAAGTAACTGGGTGGTTTCAGGTGTAATGGCTGTTTTTGCTATTCTTTTTGCATTTATTGCAAGTGCTATTGCCGGGTACATGGCTGGGTTGGTTGGTTCTTCAAATAATCCAACTTCCGGAGTTACTGTTTCTGTGTTACTTTTAACCTGTTTGATTCTGCTTGGATTTGGTATGTCTGGAAATGTTGGAGCGTTTGGCGTTGCGATTCTTATTGCTGCTGTTATTGCTTGTTGCGCAGCTATTTCAGGGGATGTTTTACAATCAATGACTGCTGGGCAGATAATAGGGGCAACTCCATCTAAACAACAGATCGCGGAGATAGTTGGAATTTGTGCTGCAGCGCCTTTTCTTGCGATAGTTGTACAGGCGCTTGATAAGGCATATAAAATCGGTAGTACAAATTTACCTGCTCCTCAAGCTTTCCTTATGAGCGGGGTTGTTCGTGGTGTTCTAGGTGGAGAAATGGTTTGGCCATTTGTAGTCGCAGGCATGGTGCTTGCATTTGTTCTGATTCTCATTAATATACCTGTGCTACCTGTGGCAATTGGTATATATCTGCCGTTTACACTTGGGACTCCTATCTTTTGTGGGGGAATAATTAGATACATAACAAATAAAAAGATAGAAAAAAAGTATGGATCCAGTGAAGGAGGGCAAGCGAGTGAATGGGAACTGGCCATCAAACAAACAGAGGTTAAACCAAAAGAGCGTATTATTCGAACAGGTCTTTTGTTCACAGCAGGACTTATTGCAGGAGAGGCGTTAACAGGGGTGATTGTTGCATTTATTATTATCGCGGGAATCAACATCAAAATATTTGAGTCCCCGGCCGTCCTTCCAGGGCTATTTTTATGGTTGTATGTAGCTCTCCTCGTATTCTATATTCCTTTGAGAGAGTTATATGCTAAAGATAAAAAATGATGCAGGCAAACATTTTATCTTGCAAGATACCATAGTGGATTAACTTTTGATAGGGATCTTTTTTGCGGTGATTTATTTACTAATCTGAAAAAACCTGAGCAAAACTCTTTGGTGGATAATTTAAATGAGTTGAATGAAAGCATCGATAAAGTAAAAAGTTTAGATATAGACACAGTTTATCCAGGTCATGGTAAGCCTTTTCAAATGAGTTCCTATAAATAGAATCTAATTCCTTGGGTAAAAAAATAATTGGAATGAGGGCGTGGGCGTAGGTTTTAATCATATTTTTTTCAGACGATACTATGAGGTTTTAGTACAAATGTAGTAAGATGGTGATTCAAACATTGTATAGAGACTCAAAGTTTCGCCGATAAAATAAGCCTTGTCTATCGTATAATATTGAGCTGGGTCAGTTGGATGTTTTAACTGAAAATTTGTCATCCAATTAAGTTCAACCCAATAAATATTTTTTGTTTCTATTGTCCATCCTTCTATAGTCCATGAACCATTATAATATTTGTTATCTTTTATTGCTGTGCAAGTGTAATCTGAATCAAATGTTAGAGTTATTGTTTCATCAGTATTTTCCCATGTCCCTATAAGATGTGATTCATAAAATGATGCAGCTTTATTTTCTAGAATATTCTGTTTGACTAGAGGATTTGAATAAATTGAAAGTGAACTGCTAAAAATCAATAGAGCAATAGTTCCAATTATGGCCAAATACCAGAATCTTGAATTAAGTGGTGATTTATCATCAAAAAACTTTATCACATGATATTTACTTAGATAATAGAATATGTAAATCGGGATTATGATTCCCAGAATATTCAAACGTATAAGAGACGATACGATGTTTATTATTTGAAAAAACCTTGTATAAAATCGAGCCCATTCTCGTCCTTTTAATAAGCCGTAAGCAAGTAATAAGGATATTGGAATCATTATCATTGCATAAACAATTAGTGCGATGAAGAGTGGTTCTCCTAAAACTAGAGGGGTTTTTCCTTCAAGAAGAATTGGTATTGCAACAAGTACTGCTATAATTATCAATGTTCCGATTATTTCTAAAATTGCTAAGATGGTTATTCCTAACGGTCGTTCGCGCATCAATGTAGAAGAAGACGTGTCAGTCCATTTATCCTCATAATTTGAAGATTCATCTATCATCTTAGCCCCATCCTATAATCTTGTTATTAGATTGTAAAACTTATAGTTTTCTAATATCTGTAAGCCCAACTTTAATAAATAGAATCTAATTCCTAGCGTTGAAAAAATAATAAGAAAAGTTGTGGGGGGCGTAGGAGGAGGTTTATTTGTCATTTTTACATTTTGTCATATCTAACCAATAAACTTATTAACTAATTAGTTAATATGTTAATATGTTGGTATATATGGA
>JBFYMH010000051.1:0-3134 GCA_041305005.1 Thermoplasmatales archaeon
TGATGAAAGGCGCAGATAAATGCGCAACCAAATACAATACAACAATAGTTGGCGGTGATACAAAAGAAAACGACAAAATTACATTGTGCGGAACAGCCCTTGGTTTAGTAAAAAAAGACGAGTTTATGAGTCGAAAGGGAGCAAAACCAGGTGATATAGTCGCTATCACTGGAACACTTGGTAAGGCAGCAGCCGGCTATTATGCTTTTAAACATGGTATAAAAAACAAAGAGACTTTGAAAGGTTTTTTAGAACCAAACCCGCGAATAAAAGAAGGCATAGTATTGGCTAAAACAAAACTTGTAACCTCATCAATGGACATATCAGATGGGTTGTCATCATCACTCTACCAACTACAGGATTTAAACAAAGTTGGTTTTGAAATAGATGAAGAAAAGATACCATTGTCACCAACGTTGCTTAAACTTAAAGGAAAACAAGATTTTGACTTATATTCTAACGCTATACATTTTGGTGGGGACTACGAACTACTAGTGACCATGCCTAAAAATACATTTAAAGAAGCACAAAAAACCATAGAAAGCACAGGAAACAGTCTAACCATGATCGGCAGGGTAACGAAAGGCAAAAAAATTGTGATTAAAAACAAAGATAAAATACAAACTCTTGAAAACAGAGGATACGAACATTTTATAAAAAGAGCCTTTTACTAATCCTTTATATTGGATAATATATGTTAAACAAAGCTTTTAAATAAGAAAAGCAAAAAGTTATATGTGTACACTATGAGTAGAAGAATACTAGCATTACTGCTGCTTATCGTAGTCATAACACCACTATTAGCTGGGTGTATGGGTGAGGTTAGAGTAGATAATGATAAGCCAGTGGTAGAAATTCTATACCCTCGTAGTAGAATGACTGTTTCAGGGATTGTAATGATAAGTGGCATTGCCTCTGATGAAGACGGTAACGATACACTAACTAGCGTTGAAGTTAAAATCAACGATGGGGAATGGAATATAGTAGATGGTACTACCGAATGGAGCTATGACTGGAGAACATACAATATCACAGATGGTTCTTATTCTGTTTATGCACGATCTTGGGATGGCACAGATTACTCAGATATAGCTGAGATAACACTGGTGGTCGACAACCCTGATGCCAGAGAATCAGATTCTCATAAATGGGCAATTTTTATTGCAGCTGCCAACTTCCCAAAAGATAATGAGAGCAAACTAGGTAACGGCGGTCTTTTTCTTGCTGAAAATATAACATCTTATCTTGTTGAACAATGCGATTACCCTACATCAAACATAATTATTCTTTTTGACGATGGATGGATAAGAACAGATAATGGTTATGGCACTAGAATAAAAACTCTTCAGGAGCGTATGCACAGATACGATGTTGTGTACGGTGGTGCTACGAAAACAAACATGGAAGTTGCCATAAAATATGTTACGGATCAATCAAACAAATACAGCGACAGTGAGGTTTTCATCTGGGTTTTCGGCCATGGGTATGGCGACCAAAACAACTCTTTAGCAGGTGGAAAAATCATGGAAAAAAGCGCGTTTTTCCTGTGGGATGACACAGTTACAGATTCAGAGTTCGGTGGTCTTCTATCTGGTCTAAGGTCAAAGAAAACATGCGTAATCGTTGACGCCTGTTTCAGCGGTGGTTTTGCTGATAAAACAATACTCAACCTACCAACGTTATTCCTACTTCACTCAAAAATACCAAAATCCGGTAGAATTGTTATGACAGGTGCAAGTAAATTCAGAGTCGGCTATGCTAGTACGACACAGGGTCCTCTGTTTACGTTGTTGTGGTTTGATGGTATTACAACCGGTAATGCAGACGGTTTCAGACCAGGGATAAGTAAAACCGGTAGACGAACGAGACTAAAAATTTTCAAAGACGGCAAAGTATCGGTAGAAGAAGCATTCTATTATGCTAGATACACGCTTAGAAACAGCAAAGTTTTTGATGATTATCAGAAGATGGAGCCGCAGATAAACGACCAGTATCCAAATAGAGGCGTTATACGAAGTCTAGGCAGTATGTACTTATAAAAAGATTTTAAAGAATTTTTGTTTTTTGAGCAGCAGCCTGTTCTTTCGTGTATCTATCTATAAGATGATGTAACTTAATTTCACCTAACAACCGGTTATCTTTATCAACAACAGGAAGTTGTTTTACTTTATGTTGCTTCATCTTTAGTATAACGTCCATGATTTTCTCATCAGGGGAGGCTGATATCGGATTTTTGGACATAACCTCTTCTACGGTTATATTGACCCCGTATTGGAAAGATTGAATGGAAGGTTTATCAAAATACTGCAGAGGCGTATAAGGTGGTGAAAAAAGGGATATGGTATCATATTCTGTGATTACCCCGATTACGTGTGATGTTTCTTTGTTGTCAACCACCCAAACATGATCCTTTTTATCTAAATAAGGTAAAACAGAGGAGATATCGGCGGTTTTTTCCACGAGCAGTATATCTTGATTTACAGGTTCCATGATATCTTTAACTTTAATATTGTATAGTTTTTTTATGAAATCGTTTTCTTCACTCATTTTTTCAAGAGATAATCAGAATAACTATATTTAAACCTGGTCTGTAATGCTCGCATGATTTTAAATATCTGATTTATTATTCTACATTCTAGCAAAAGGGATGCGCAGCATGTTACTCGAGATTACTCTAGCAATTGTTTTCGCAAAAATACTAAATCTCTTATTCGAAAAACTAAAACAACCAGGAGTAATAGGAGAAATTTTTGCAGGTATAATCTTGGGTCCATGTTGCATAGGCTCTCTTTCAGGGTCCCTGATGCTTTTTGGTTCACCTTTGTTTAATTTCAGTCTAAATCTGAGAAGTACGGAATTTAAAGAAGTTGCTTTCATCGGCGTAATTTTCCTCTTGTTTATGGTTGGACTGGAAACCAACATGAGTGACTTAAAAAAGACAAAAAAAGCAGGACTTTTTGTTGGAATATTTGCTGTAGTAATACCGTTTATCTTTGGCTGCATATTTGGTCTAATATTTCTTTTAGATTTTACACAGAGTATGGCCCTCGGTGCAATATTTTTAGCTACATCTGCCACAATAGCCATAAGGATTCTGGCTGATGCAGATATGTTTACCACTCGTGTAGGTTTAG
>JBFYMH010000052.1:0-19074 GCA_041305005.1 Thermoplasmatales archaeon
TGGGATATGCCTCTAACAAGAAAAGCCCGAGTAGTGGGCAGCAGTCTAGTACTGACTATACCAAGTCAGCTTGCAAAGGCCCACGATATCAACGATGGGGATGATATAGAAATCATACCCATGGGAATAGGAGAATTCAAAATAAGGAAACTAAAGAAATAAAAACTTCTCCAGACCGATCCTTCGAATTAAAACACTTGTATTTATAAACAGAAAAGGCATTTGCAATTTTTGATAACAATGATACTAATAGCACCATCTATACTATCAGCAGATTTCTCTAAACTAGGCGATGAGCTCAAAGCAATTGAAAAAGCAGGAGCAGAATGGTTACACATAGATGTGATGGACGGGCATTTTGTTCCAAACATTACCATAGGTCCTATTGTGGTCTCTAAGATCAGAAAAATCTCTGATATCTTTTTTGATGTACATCTAATGATAGAACACCCAGAAAAATACATAGAGCAGTTCGCTAAGGCAGGCGCAAACCTTATTACTGTTCACGCAGAGGCATGCAATGAACTAGAACCTTTGATAAAAAAAATAAAAGAGTATGGCTGTAAAGCAGGCGTGTCAGTGAACCCAGAAACACCAATTGATGAAATCAAAGACGTTATTGGTATGGTTGATCTTGTTCTTGTTATGTCTGTTCACCCGGGTTTTGGTGGGCAGGGTTTCATCAAAGAAGTTTTACCAAAAATTAAACAAGCAAGAGATATGATCAATAAAACAAAGAAAAAGATATACCTTGAGGTTGATGGTGGTATAAACAAGGAGAACGCAAAAACAGTTAAACAAAACGGCGCTGATGTTCTTGTAGCAGGAAATTTTGTTTTCACAAGCGGCAACTACAAAGAAGCAATACAGTCTTTGAAAGATGCATAGATAAGTTATAGACCTGATGCTAGGTCGCGTATAACGCTTTCTCTGTTTTTTGCTTTTACTACGCCACTGGCTAATAGTACCCCATCTGCACCAAGCTCTATGGCCATTGCTACATCTTTACCGTTTTTTACTCCAGCACCGCAGAGGACACCGATTTTTTTGTTGATATTTTTTACAGCATCTACAGTGCCACTAACAATATGGGGGTTAGCTGTTGTAACAGATATGTCTCCGCCAATCAGCTCAGGTGGCTCAACCGCTATGAAATTAGGTGAAAACGCTGCTATTGATTTTGATGTAGGAACATCATTTGAGCAAACAATATGATCTAAACCAATTTCTTTAGAGCGTTTTATACAGGTATCAACATCAGTTAATGTGATTCTGTGTTCGCTATGATTGATTAGAGTCCCAACAGCACCAGCTGCTTTTACAGCTTCCGGGAGAGTCCAACCAGTGGAACTACCAGGTTTTATTGGGTCAATGTGCTGAGCAAAAACAGGGATATCCACTTTTTTTGTGCACATAACTATGTCAGTAGCCTGTACAGCAATCGCCATACTAGTCCCAGTTTCTTTTGATATTCTATTCATGAGATTTGCTATTTCTAATGCCTTTTCACCTGTAGCCTCTGCATAGGTTTTTACATTAAGAACAATAACCGGTGTTTTTAACATAAACTCAATCTCGTTTAGTTTTGCGGTTCGAGTATCGATGACCTTTAATATATTATTTCCCATTTCACCTGGATTTAAAATGAATATATTGCCATCTGCAAGTTTGTTCCTCGGGATAATACCAGCACTTTTATTACTGTTCATAGGTCTAAAAGGATTTGAAGGGCAGTTTAAAGAAAAAACAATGTTCACTGTTTTTATAGCAGGTATTATAACAGGTTTTATCTCCGCTGTGATAGAACTTTTTACTGCAAACGTAGGCGTATTATACCTTTTCTTATTCCCCCTGCTGGAGCAAGTCTTTAAAACTATGATCCTTAACATCGGCAGATTTCAAGGTAAAAGAGAAACAACAATTTATGGTCTCACCCTTGGATTGGGTTTCGGATCGATATTCACACCCGTGTCTATTCTTCTGAGTAATGTCCAAACAACAGACTACTTACTTTTTTCTCTGGTAATTTTCGGCTCCATCGGAATCATCCTTTTTCAGGCTGCAACCGGAGCCATTATTGGATATGGTGTGTATGAGGGTAAACTGTCGAAATATCTAATATTTGCAATTTTGCTACATCTTCCGGTTACTACAGTTATTTTTGTAACCAACTTATACGGGGTAGGATATCTGCAAATCAGCCTTGTCGCTTACGGTCTAGTTTTATACTGGTATGTAACTAAAAAATTAATGCCACGTATTTTAATTCATAGCCAGAGGCGAAAAAGAAGTAAAAAATAAATAGACATAAAAACAAATTAGTCATTACAGTTTTTTGAGGAATATTTATTATGGATACGGAAAAAACTCAACCAGATTACAATACGATGAGTAAAGATTTATCAACGCAACCTATCGAAACAGATTCATTAAAACAGCAACCAACTGGTAGTTCGATGCCAACGATAGCTGGTTTGTTATTAATCCTTGCAGGTATACTTGGACTTTTTTCATGGGTATCATCTCTTTTAATCGATCCAACACAGTTAGTCCCACAAGTTACAGAGATGCCAATAACTCCTGAGCAACTAAGATCTTTCCTTCAAATATGCTCAGTTATAGGATGTATACTATCAGTTTTTACATTATTGGGCGGCATATTAGCTTTTAAAAAGAAAAAGTGGGAGCTAGCTCTTATAGGAAGTCTCATGGGGTTGATTACAATAGGTCCGTTCCTTTTAGCAAGCGTACTCTCACTCGTAGGACTAATACTAGTAGGCATGTCAAAGAAAGAGTTCCAAAAATAAATAAGAAGATATTTCTAAGAACTTTTCAATTTGTTTATTGGTACGTCTCAAATTTTTTGCCACAATATGGACATATATTTGCATCAAAAGGAATAAATTTGTTACAATTCGGGCAAATACGGCTTGTAACTGTGGTATTATTTGATATTAAAATTTGGGGTGCAAGTTCTCCGTCTTTAATTCTATTATATGGAATATAAAATGAATATAAGAATAACAAATTTGGAATAATGCTTAATATGCCAATTTTTCCAGCATTTTGAGTAAAACCAAGCGAAGAGTATTTACTTGTGCCAAGTGATCCATAATCAGTTGAAATTGTTCCAAGAAATTCACCTAACAGGCCTGCAACATAAAAAGATGTAATTATTGAAATAATTATTGATGAAATAATGGCCGCATATAATATCTTTTTTCCTTTTTCATTTTCGAGTTCAAAAAGTGCAAAATAATACATTAAGCCGCCTAAAATTGCGCTACTTATTGTTATTATAACGATTAAAATTGAAAATGGGCTAGTAAGGCTCGCTGCAGAAGAAGTTGAAATGGCAGCTGAAAAAGCCATAAATACTACAGCAGAAGTAAAAATAATTGTAATAATAACATTAATACAAAAGATAACTACTGCATTTTTAACATTTTTTTGATGTTTTTCACCGAATTCTTTTCTGCCAATAAGAAAAAAAATTGCGCCTATCAGAATTGTTATTGCACCAATACCAGATATTATTGCAGAGAACCCGATGATTATTGATGCCGTTGTGTTTTGTGTTAAAAAACCAGTAATTGACATTATTAAACTGTACGTTGCTGTAATAATTAAGCCAATTATTAAAAAAAACAATCCTTGTTTAGTATTACAATTCATAATCTATCATCTAACCTATTTTATTTCACATATTGAAAAGCCATTCTTAAAATTATTTATAAGTTGGACTATGAAAATATCCATGTACCTATCAGTTCATTAGATGATTCCCATCTGAGTGTAACTACACCATCGCAATCAGTAATTGTATCTCCTTCGCTAATTGTTCCGTATGGGATTATTGCAATACCTGAAGAAACTTCAACATCTCCCCAGCTTAAGCCAGGGGGATATACATATGTTACAAATAATGTACTGTTTTCTTGCTCTACTAAATTTACGTATCTCGATGATTCTACTGCTTCTGGTAACATTCCACTTACATAGACGTATACAGTTGCTGCGATTGCTATCGGAACAATTATTAATACAATTAAAACTGCAACAATTATCAAAACGGTTTTGTCTTTTTTTTGTTCTTGCTCAGGTATCACTAATCCTTCATGTAATGCCATAGTTTTGCCGCAATATGGACATACTCTTGCATCATTTGGAATAGAACGCCCACAAGAATTACAATATCTGGCCATGCGCATCTCATCCAACGTTGAATATAAAAAAATATGATGAGAGAGTTAATATTTTATTAACCCTCAAATTTTTTGTTACAGTAAGGACAAACTCGTGCGTCTTCCGGGATGCCTCTTCCACAATTTGGGCATCTTCTGCTAGGTTCTGTTTTTTCTCCGCCAATTGGTGGGCGTATAACAAGCCAAATTATTATTCCAATTATTCCAAGTAATATTACGAGAATTAGCCATAATACTCCGCTTTTGCCACGTTTTTCTGCATCTTTATACACCCATATTCCTATTAGTATAAATATTACTAACCATATTATTGCGAATATGGCGCACATGGCCAGCCCAAGTCCAAGAAATGCCGCGGCTTCTGGCTGAGTATTATAATAATCATCCCATGGGTTTGTGGCGCTTACGATTGTCGAAAATGTCGCTGCTAGTAACAAGCTTATTAATACAATTATCCATTTTTTTGATATATTCAATTTTCCAACCTCCATAAACACATATCCTTTTCCTTTTTAACTAATTTTTGTTTTTTATAAAAATTATTTCCTTAGTTTCGTCTATAATTATACCTATGGCTAGTCCGCATATTCCTCCAGCCAATAAACCAGTTATTAATCTAACAATATTTGTACTCTCCCATAAACCAAAAAGTTGACCTACACCATCTATACCAATTGGTACTAAACAAATTATTATTGCAAACAAGAATTTTTCATCTAGTTGTATTTTGTAAAAAACCATGAAACCTAGGCCAATTGCAAGTCCTAACCATATGGCTGTGCATCTAGCACAAAAAGGCATTTGGTTTCCGTTAATGAAAAAAGATCGTTCCGCTATCTGATGACACAGTCTATCACCACTGTTATAAATAAAATTCCATGGAAACGACATATTCTCTGTAACATAATCGTTATCAGACACTGCAACAGCACCAGATATGTCTTGGATACTTCCTGCAGGTAACATTAATGGCGCCAAAAACTGTAAAATTACCCATAAAGAAAATATTATGAATAAAACAAAAATGGCGCTTCTAAAAGGTTTTTCCCTTCTTTCCATGTTCAAACTCTTCCACAGATCTTAATATTATTAAGAGTGCAATAATGCTGAGTATAGGTCCTACAAAGAAAAACCCGAAAGAGAATATCCCTAAAATTGAGCATGCTATTGCTACATCGAAATGTTGCTTTTTCAAAATTACTATACCGCCTAATAAAGCAAAAAGAGAAAAAATCCCTATGATCACGGAACATCCTATCATGTAAAAAGGGGAGTTATCCTCGCTTTTATCGTCACCTATCACTTTTTCCATGGTTATATTGTGATGTAGTGTGATAAGAGGCATAACAAGTATTTCATGTGTTTGTGTTCTATAGCCTGTTAAGGTAATTTTCATATTAGCTATGCTTATTGGAACTTTTTCGAACAGGCATGATCCGTTTCTATCTGTTATCTTTGATAACGAACCGATTGTTACGGTAACGTTTTCCAATGATTCGTTGTTATTGGATATGTCTATAACTGATAGTTTTACAGCCCCAGTTACTCCAACATCAGCTAAGGCCTTCATAGATGAATCCAAAATAGGGTCAGATAATGCTGCGGTTAACATGCCTAGAATAAAAACCAAAATTAGGAGATAGGCTGCTATCTTTGGCTTGGTTGTTTTTGGCTTGTATATAGGTAATATGGTTTTTCGTGATTCGCCGTGTTCTTCCCAAGAGATTTCATGCGGAGGGGTTGCTTCATGTACGATTTTTTTTATGGAAATTTTTTTGTCAAATCTTGGGGCTTTTGCTCGCCCTTTCATATCCTGTTTCTCACCGTAGAGAAATGTGTATACTGTGTTAAGTATATTTCTATAAATTTTGATAAACAATTTTTTCTAAAAAAAGAAAAATTTGTTTGCATTCAGATTATAACCGTCTACATCATCTTTAAATAATATTTGCTTATTCCGATACACTACTAGAACCTACTTATTTGTATAGGATGGTTATAATAATGACTCGATTTCCAGAAGCCGAGGCACGTTTGCTAAATAAAAAGATATGTATGAAATGCGGCGCATCTAATGCACCAAGGGCAAAAAGGTGTAGGAGATGTAGATCCACTGAGCTTAGACCAAAAGCAAAAGAAGGACGAGGAGTTTCATAATCTCGTTAAACCATTATATTTAAGTTGAGGATATCTATTTCTGTTTTCTAAGGATTGTATGTAGATATGCCGGAAACAAAAATCAAGAAAACTGAGGATTTTAATGAATGGTACAACGAGATAGTTGAGCTTGCAGATTTATGTGATAAAAGATACCCTATAAAGGGTATGAATGTGTGGCGTCCATACGGTTGGAAACTGATGACTCATGTTGATCATATGATACGTGAGGAGATGGATAAAACAGATCACAAGGAGGTTTGCTTTCCACTGCTTATACCTGAGTCTTTGTTCAAAAAAGAAGAGGAGCACATAGAGGGATTCGGTAGCGAAGTATACTGGGTTACACACGCAGGGACAAATGAACTTGAGGAGCGATATCTTCTTAGACCCACTTCCGAGACAGCAATGTACCCAATATTTTCTTTATGGATTAGATCACATGCTGATCTGCCACTGAAGATATACCAGATAGTAAATACTTTTAGATATGAAACAAAACAGACGCGTGCGTTCATAAGAGTTAGAGAGATTCATTTCTTTGAAGCTCACACTTGTCATGTTGATTTCGAGGATGCAGAAAAACAAATACAAGAAGACAAAAACATCGCTGATGCACTATTCAAAAAAATATGCTTACCTTATTTTTTCAGTAAAAGACCTGAATGGGACAAATTTGCTGGTGCCTATTACACAATTAGTATAGATGTTCTTATGCCATCTGGTAGAACACTGCAGCTGGGCTCCATACATCAATACAGGGATAATTTCTCAAAACCATATGAGATTTCTTATGAAGCAGAAGATGGTAAACACAAACATTGTCATCAAACAACATATGGTATGAGTGAGCGCATACTAGGCGCGTTGGTTGGCATACATGGTGACAACAAAGGACTTGTTTTACCACCTACTGTAGCCCCAACGCAGATAGTGATAATACCAATTATTTTTAAGGGTAAAGAAAAAGAGATCATAGGCGCATGCGAAACATTACATAAAAAACTATTACAAGAAAAAATAAGAGCGCACATAGACAAGAGAGATATTACTCCCGGTAATAAATACTATGATTGGGAGTTAAAAGGCGTTCCATTGAGAGTAGAAATTGGTCCTAAGGATATTGAAAAGAAACAGATAGTTATTGTTAGACGGGACACTGGTGAAAAAAAGATGGTTCCGCTAGATACAGCAGTTAAAATCATACAAGAAGAATTTGAGGTTATATCTAAAAAATTGTATGATGCTGCAAAGAAACTTCTTGACGAAAACATGCACAGGGTTAAAACAGTCGAGGAAGCAAAGGACAAGAAAGGTATAGTTGAGTTACCGTGGTGTAGAAACAAGGATTGTGCGCTTGAAATAGAAAATGTTTTAGAGGGAAATACGTTAGGGGAACCAATTGAAAACGTAAAATGCGAGCATCCATGCCCAGTGTGTGGTAAACCTGCTGAGACTTGGATGAGGTTTGCAAGAACATATTAAAAAAATGTTTAGGTGGTTGATGAAGATATGGCAGGAAAGATAACCGGGTTTTTTAGAGAATTTGTGTTAGCGTTTAGCTTGTTGCTGTTTGTTGTTGGATTGTTTTTGATGATGATGGGCGTAATCTGGTATTGGTTTAGAGATTTGCAACTAGGTTTTTATACCGATACTATTAGTCAACTTAAGGATTGGAACGCGTACATACTGGCTTTAGGTTTCATAGCTTTCATATTTGGTGTATGGTATCTATATAGTTACTTCAAAAAAAGGAAATTTGTTTTGGAAGAGCTTAAAACAAATAAGCGGTCAGAGTTGCTTAAAAAACGTGTTGAGCTCGAAGACACAGTTAAACATTTGCCATCAAAATACAAGAAGATGTTGGAAAAAAAGGAAGAAGAATTGAGACTCTAATGTTCTTAGGTTTGTATCCTTTCTTTGTTTGGATGGTGGAAAACCATAACTGAGTTTTATGTTGTTCTTGTAGAACCAAAATATGGTGGTAACATAGGTTCTGTAGCAAGAGCTATGATGAATTTTAATTTCAACAAACTTTATCTTGTAAAACCATGTATTTTTGATGATGAATGTTACGCCCGTGCTATGCATGCCCATAATATTGTTGACAACGCAAAGATATTCCAATCTTTTGATGACGTTGTTGATGAACTAGATTATCTTGTAGCAACATCTTCTATAGATAGTAAGAGCGATAAAAAGCATCTGAGAAATCCAGTTTTTCTAGAGGATTTTTCTAAAAAAATATTTGATGTTGATGGTAAAATCGGACTTGTTTTCGGCAGGGAAGATTATGGGTTATACAATGAGGAGATAGCAGCATGCGACATAATGGTTAAAATACCAACGAGCGAAGAGTATCTCTCTTTGAATTTGTCTCATGCTGTGGCATTGGTGTTATATTCTTTGTACATACAGAAAATTGTTTCTAAGAAAAAAAGAGCTCTTGGCAAGGTAGAGAAACAGAAATTGTTCGAGTTTTTTTCTGAATTATTGGAAGAAATTAGTTATCCTAAACATAAAAAACAAAAAACTAAGATAATGTTTAGGCGTATTATGGGTCGTGCTATGCCATCTAAATGGGAATATCACACCTTGATGGGTGTTTTTAGTAAAACTTTAGAAAAAATTAAAAAGAACAAGTAAAATTTCTAGATGGTTTCTATGGTGAAATAGACCTTATTCTTTTTCAAAGCAGAGTGTACTTTATCTGCAAACCATACAAGTTCATCTACACCCACAGATTTTTCGCTCCATTCGTAGACAAAATCGTAGTTTCCTTTGGTTGCTTTGAATCCCATGTTCATCAACTGGTTTTTAACCTCTGATGGGGTTGATCCTTCGCTATTGAACATAATTTTTAGATATGTTTTCATCTGTACCACTTCAGTTTTAGAATCGGTTTGAGAGTATTAAATAATTACTATATTTTCTTTGTATTAAGAGAATGGAATAGGCGCAAAACACAGTATAAAAATAATCACCGCCGCTAGACCTAATAATTTTCTTTTTGTGTCCAATGAGTCTATTTCGTTTAGTGGGGGTTGATGTTGTGTACCGATAAGTAACAGAATAAGTATAGCAAACATGAACCAGCCCGTATAAATCATGCCTAAACCAAGCAATAGAAACAAAACAATCCAACTTGCGTATTTGTGTTTTTCTTTGAGAAACGCTCTTGCAATATGTCCGCCATCCAGTTGTCCCACGGGTAAAAGATTCATTGCTGTGACAAACATCCCTACCCAGCCGGCGAAAGCTGTTGGGTGAATAACAGTATCAGCTGGTATAGTAAACAAATTGCTAAACAATTGCAGGCCGAGTGGGAAGTATATCGTTAATTGTTCTCCGCTAGTTATTATTGGAAGTGGATTTTGTTGCATGAAATAAAGTCCTAGTATTGATACAGGTATTGCTACGAGAAATCCGCAGATAGGTCCTGCTATGCCTATGTCTAGTAAGGATTTTCTGTTTGGTATTGGTTCTTTTGTTGAGATAAGTGCACCAAATGTTCCAAGTGTGAAAATTGGTGGTGGCAATGGAATAAAATATGGTAAAGATGCTTCTACGTTATGTTTTTTTGATGCGTAATAGTGTCCCATTTCATGAACACCAAGAATTAGCAGCAGCGGTACTGAAAAGAAGATAAATCCATCTAGAATATATTGTGGCGATAACATCTCAGCCAAATCAGCTCCATAAATTCCCACCCATTGGAAAGAACCAGCCAGTGTTGTTGTAAAGACTGTTGCTATCAGTAGTAGTATATTGATCCATATGGGTTTTTTCTTAATTTTGGGTTTTTTTATAACATATATGACGTGTTCTCCGTGCTCATAACGTAGCATGGGTATGTATCCTTTTTCTGAGAGCGATTGTCTTAAAGAGTCGAATTTTTCTTCTAAAATCATTTCGTCGATTCTGCAGAAAAATATAGCGACATCTGGGCCAGATTTAACGTCATAGACTGGAAAACGTTGGCCTACCTCTCTTTTTAGAAGTTCTACGTCAAATATTGCATCTGTAGTATTTTGTTCAAAACCATAGGGTTCTTCAGGCATTTGCCTGGGGCATATAACATTTGTTTTATAAAACCTTCGTATAAAAATTTTGTTCTATATTACATCAGGTTTATGTATTTCTTTTCTTATGCTATGTAAGTGAAATAAGATGACCGTAAACCTCGTAATCGGTACTCAGTGGGGAGATGAAGGCAAAGGAAAAGTTGTTGACTATTTTGCAAAAGACGCTGATTATGTTGTGCGTTTTCAAGGCGGTAATAATGCAGGTCATACAATAAAAGTTGGTGAAGAAGTTTACAAGCTTCATATAGTCCCATCGGGTGTTATTCAAGGTAAAATTGGTGTTATCGGCAATGGCTGTGTTATAGACCCTGAGGTTTTGATTCATGAGATAGATGAACTGATAAAACGTGGTATAAAACCAAAGATTCTAATTAGCGACAGAGCGAACATCATAATGCCTTATCATAAAATCTTGGATGGTGCAGAGGAGCAATATCTTGGTGATAAAAAGATTGGGACGACAAAGAGAGGTATTGGACCGTGTTACAGTGATAAGGTAGCTCGTAATGGGATAAGAACAATAGACTTGATCAACATGGATGTATTGAGTAAAAAACTTGATGTTATTTTACCAATCAAACAAAAAATTATTGACGCGTACGGGATAGATGATAAACTTAATAAAAAAGAGATCCTCGAAACTTATGTTGGCTTTGGTAAATGGTTGGAGAAATTCATAGCATCAACCCACATCGAGCTAAATAAGGCTATTAAATCTAATCAAAACATTCTTCTCGAAGGTGCTCAAGGGACAATGCTTGATGTTGATTACGGTACCTATCCATATACAACTTCTTCTCATACCATTGCTGGTGGTTCAACAATTGGTGCGGGAATAGGGCCACGGTGCATTGATGATATTATAGGCATCGTAAAGGCATATACAACTCGTGTGGGTGAAGGGCCGTTACCAACTGAGTTACTTGAAGAAACCGGTAAGCATCTCCAACAGAAAGGACATGAGTTTGGAACAACAACGAGTAGACCACGACGATGCGGATGGCTTGATTTGGTTGTAGTAAAACATTCGTGCATGATATCAGGTATATCAAAAATTGCGATAACAAAACTGGATGTGTTAGATGGTATAAAAACAGTGAAAATCTGTACAAACTATCTGCTTGATGGAAAAAAGATTGATTTCTTCCCAGCAAATATTGAGGAAGCGAAGAGATGTAAGCCTGTTTACAAAGATTTTAAGGGATGGAGTAAAATAAATACCGGTTCAACTAAACTAGCTGATTTGCCAAAAGAAGCACAACAATATTTAAAGTTTATAGAAAAAGAGATAGATGTACCAATAACCATAGTTTCTGTTGGGCCTGGTAGAACTGAGACTTTGGAGATTTAAGTTATATTAGATTATATTAATTATATTGCGGGCGCTGTCTGTCAAATACTTTGCTTGGTTAACTGGTATTTTTTTGCCACTGAGCGCTTTAACCTCGTTTATGAAAGCTTTTAATGTTGCAATTGCTACCTTGTGATAGCCGTTGTTGATACACCATATAGTACTTCTTAGTTTTGTGATCAGACTTGTTTGTATGCCCTTTTTGAGATTCATGTCCTTGATATCCTGGATTAGTTTTTTAATAGCATCAACAGGACTTAGACCCAAAATAGTGACATCATATGAAGCAGTGTCAGTAGATCCATCTTCATCTGTCACTGTTAGAGTTACTGTGTAGGTCCCATCGTCTACGAAGGTAAACGTTGGGTTTTGCTCCGAGGATGTGCCTAAGCCGCCGAAATCCCAGCTCCAGGAAACGATATTGTCAGGATATGATGCGGAAAGATCAGTGAATTGAATTGGCGACCCTTTATCTTGTTGCTCAGGACTCCAACTAAAAGCTGCTGTAGGAGCTAAATCCAAAACAGTAATAACATATGAGACAACGCCAGTAGAGCCAGCATCATCAGTAACAGTAAGAGTTACCGTATAATCATCATTATCTGCGAAAGTAAAGGTTGGGTTCTGATCAGATGATATGCCTAAGCCATCAAAATCCCAAGTCCAAGAAACAATATCACTGGACCGCGAAGCAGAAAGATCAGTAAATTGAATAGATGATCCCTCATTTTGCTGATTTGGATTCCAACTAAAATCTGCAACAGGTAGCTCAAGAACTTCTTTGACTTCCCCACTTATCCTTACATTAAAAACCTGCCACCAATAACCATAACTTCCAAAATCACGGAAATGGAATTTAATCATTACTTCTGAATAACCAGCGGCAATATTCGTTATATCAATTGTTACAACACATTGGCTTAAAGTGCCAGGTAAATAGGTGGCTACATTATTCCAGCTAACGCCACCATCATTTGAAACATATACGTCGCCCTGATCAGTATAGGTACCCTTACCACCATTGAAATTGTGATAGTACTCCAAAATCACACTTGTAAGTTTCGAACAGTCGACAATCGGTGATATCAACTGTTCATCCATAACAACTGATGATCCTGCACTTCTGTCATCACAAAAAACACCAAACCCCCCCTCCAGATATGTCCACGTATCTGCTGTGTTACCACCATTTATTATGGTCCAATCGCCAGGGAGACCTTGCGTAAGATCGACATAATATATTGAGGATGTCTCTGCCATTACAGAGACGGACGCTAAGATTAAAACCAGTATTATTACAGCCTCTTTTTTTAAATTAAGGTGAAGTATTTTCACGTCTCACCACCCCATCCAAATATATCTAAGTATTATTTTGTAGCTATTATTATAAAAATATTTCCTGTAAAAATAGCAAAATGTAAAAAAACCAGATACAAATATGGTTTTTATACTGTTTTTTTCACAGCCAACGCAGTGTTAATCCATCTGAGATACGAATTGCAAGCTGCCCTCAAGGAACTAATATCATCAGATTCTATCTCCAAAGACAACTTTTTTTTAGAAACAGATATATTAACATCAGTCTTAGGCATCTTGTTATTAACCTCAGGATTCAAGGACTCTAACACAATCTTTGCTTCTTCTTCAGAGTCAAACACAAATTCAAAAGACGCTTTTTTCATAAAAACCATTAAAGGGTTTTTTTATTTCGATTTTATACGCTTAGCAACAGTTGGTCTCTCTTTGTAAAAAATCTTACTACCACAATATGGACATTGCATACCTATGTTTTTCACGTCGAACTTGACACTCTTTTTACAAAGACCGCATTTGTAGCCGCTCATTGCTTTTCATCACCCTTTTCTTCTTCGCGTTCTTTGATTATCTCTGGTACCATCTCGCCTCTTAATATTTTTTCTATGTTTTGACCAGGCTCTGTCCTAGGCTGATAAGCGCCACCAGCAAATGTTACACCGCATTTTTTACACCGCCATATACTAGTACCTAGTCTTTTCACTGTTTTATGGCCGCATCTGGGGCAGTAATGTTTTGCCTTCTCGATTACCTCAACGTTCTTAATCCTAGTTTTTACTCTAACACCGTATCTGGCCTGAAAACGACCTACTGAGCCTACTTTTTTTGTTCTCTTTGACATTTTACTTCCCTACGCTCTTGTGTAATATCTTCCTGAGTTCTTTCCCGTTATCTATGGAGGCTTTAATAACTTTTTTTATCTCCTCCTTGGTGAAACTGCCGTTAAGCCCCTTTTGCATAGCTCGTATATGTCCGTTTTTATCTGTTGCAACAGTTAATCTAGCATCTGCTATCTCCTCTTCATCAAGAGACGGGTCAAAGACTACTACGTCGTTGAACTTAACAGATGTACAAGAAATAGGTGGATCCCTCAGTGGAAGTGGGTGATCTTCTCCCAGTTCAAAACGTTTAGCTGGTACCTTAGCTGTAAACAATGCAGCTAGAGCAGCGAGCGAGGCTGCATCAAAAAGGTTACCATCGTAATCGAGTATATGTATATCAATGAAGATGACCCAGACTTTTCCCTTGTTTTCCTTATCTGCTGGCTCTATACACAGTTTTTCAACGTCTATAATCTGAGATTCACGTATACCCCTGTCAACAACCCTGGCTAGCTCTATAGCATCTTTTTGTGGTGGGCCAGATTCAAAATCAGGTGATGCCATTGGTATAAACTCAGCCGCTGTAGTCAAAACACCAGAGTTAGGCGAATCAAGATATGGTTCACCGACATCCATCTTTATACCAACAATAACCTGGGTATTGCCTATTTTAACCTTAGCTGAACCCTCAGCTCTGGAAACAACATCTGTTTCAATCTCAATTTTTCTGTATTCGTCGAATTTCCTGCCATCTGCTCTCTTACCTTGCTCAGCAAGTTTAGAAAGATAATCACGTTTCAAAGAAGCTACAACTGGCATAATTATTCTACCTCCAAGACAGATTTGTATTTATCTTCAATTGCTTTCTTCTGTATATCAGACACTACATGACAGCCCTTAATCGCTAGATCAAAAGCCTCATCAAACTCTTCTAATGTTAGATGACCATCCATCTGCAGAAGCAGTATCTCGCCTGTACGCGGTGAAATAGCAACAGGTAAATCAGCATCACCAAAGTTATCCTCCTCCTTACCAAGGTCAAGGACAACTTTGCCGTCTATCTTACCAGCAGCACAGGCCACAGGTATGTCCTTCATCGGTATACCAGCATCAGCTAGTGCCACACCCGCTGCAGTAAGACCAGCGCATCTTGTACCAGCCTCAGCATCTAAAACCTCGATGCTTACATCAATGGATGCTCTGGGAAACTTTTCAGTTAAAATCACTTTTTCTAAAGCCTCAGATATAACCTTTGATATCTCAACGCTTCTCCTGTCAGGCCCCGGCCTCTTACGGTCTTCGACACTGAAAGCAGCCATGTTGTATCTGGCGTTAACAATAGCTCTCAGCGGGTTCTGCGTATGCCTTGGTAAAGCTTCTCTAGGCCCGTATACAGCTGCGAGAACCTTATTGCCACCCCATTCAAGGTAACAAGATCCCTCAGCTCTATGTAAAACTCCTGCTTCAATTTTGATTTTTCTAAGTTCATCCGGTTTTCTGCCGTCTAATCTTTTTCCTTTGCTATCTATCAATTTAACATCTGATTTCGAACTCATATTTATCGAACATCCTTTGCATCTTTCTTTAAGAAAGCCTCAATTCTGTTTGTAAGCCCATAGCTTAGGGCTTCATCCTCAATTTTCTTTATCGTTTGAAGTACTTTTTCTATACCTTCGTTATCGCCATCTATCCATATTCTTCCGTTTTGACCAACGAAAATACGAGACCTAGTATATTTCTTTAGGAGAGCTATCATCGAGCCTTTCTTACCAATGATCCTTGGTACTTTAGAAGGTTCGACGTTGATTATCTGTCCTCCATTTATCTTATACAAGTTACGATCGTTCAATGTGACCTGTATTTTCTTTGTTACATCAACTTGAAGAATCTTGGCCATTATGGAATCACCATGGTTTAAATATTTTTCTGTCTCGCCGAATTCTATATCCCAAGGCACCTCTGTTACATGCAGCAACGCAGGGTAAGGCGCATTTATATCAACTAGCCAACCAGATGATAACGCCTCTTCGACTATACCTATAACAAAATCGCCCTCGATTGGATCATAACGACCTTTCAGGGGTATCACGTTAATATACTCGGAGCTTTTGCTTAATACACCAATTCTTTCAGCGTATATTTTGCCGTTTTCAATAAAAGTACCATGGCCTGCTTTGTTTTTATGTATATCGCCGAGAAGTTGACTTGGAATGACTACTTCGCGTTTTTCTTCGGACATAAAATAATAACACCTTTTTAATCTTATTTTAGAATCTTTGTAGAAACATTACCTTTGGTAACTTCATTTAATCTATCATAAAAATCTGTTTGCATGCCAGCTGCGAGTCTGACGATGCCAATCCATGATCCATCAGATTGCCAATCCTCTCGCTCAAGTACACCAAAATTACGAGCAACGCCATAAGCCCTACCAGTGAACTGGGCCGGGATTTTAACAGAAATTCTGACCTGCTCAATTGAGATTGGAATGAGAGGCCTCAAAGCATCAATAACTACCTTAACCTGCTCATTTACTGATTTAAATGGATCAATATGAACACCTGCTTGCTCCATTGCCAACTCAATTCTCTGGCGTGGATGAGGCGACTTCGTCTTTGGGTCCATAGCATTTCTGACAATGATATCGATAATCCTATTCCTTTTGTTCTTCTGCATCCTGTGACGCTGGTCGGTAGTGAGTTGAATATCGCCTTTGAGAATAATCATCTTAGCGACTTCTTCTATATTATCGGTACCAAAACTTTTCTTCAGTGCCTCAGCAGAAGCATGTGAACCTTTCTTTGAATCTTTAAAAATGGCGTCAATGGCAAGGTTCTTTAAAATGTTTACATCTTTACCATCGATTAAATCAGATGCTGCATCAGGGTCAACTAACACCTCAAAGTGCTCTTCACCCTTTTTCAATCTAGCAATAACCGCCTCATCAAGACTAACCAACTCTATTTTCCCCCAAGAGCCTTGGCCACATAATTTTTAGTGTCATTAGGTGACAAAATATGAAACTTAAAAGATTTGTCAACAACCCCTATCTCAGTGGCATCAGAACTAAGTTTACCTTCGGTACCCTTATTGAGAGCTTTTATACCAGTATCAACAGCTTCTTCCATTGATACATCCTCTTTATAGTACTTCTCGAAGTAATCAACAGCACCGTTACGCCCTACTCCCTCACTACTGGCCTTATACTCCATATAAGCACCAGATGGGTCAGTAGAAAACAAACGTGCGCCAGTTTCGTCAACACCAGCTATCAATAAAGCTGTGCCAAATGGCCTTACACCACCGTACTGGGTGTAAGTCTGTTTAAAATCACAGATACGTTTTACAAGCGTCTTAATTTGAATCTTCTCATCATAAGTTATCTCATTAATCTGAGCATCTATACGAGCGCGATCAATCAGAGCCCTAGCATCAGCGACAAGACCAGACGTAGCGCAACCTATGTGGTTATCTATCTCAAAAATCTTCTCTATAGACTCAGGCTCAACTAAACGAGAAGTAATGCGCTTATCAACAATTAAAACCACGCCAGTCTTATATTTAAGTCCAACGGTAGTAGTCCCTCTTTTTACAGCTTCTCTAGCATATTCTACTTGAAACAGTCTTCCATCTGGAGAAAAGACAGTGATAGCTCTATCATACGCCATATTTGCGGGTTGCATTTATACAGTCACCTCTTATTATCTAATAAATTTTTATTATAACAATTTCTAATTTTTAAGTCAGAATACAATTACTATCTATATAGTTTGTGTTATCTGATCTTTTCCTTATCTATTATACTCCTTTTCTGTCGCCCCATATCATTTTATGAATCTGCAAACCTAGTTTAACGTTTAGTTTATCATCTAATATCCACTCCGCTAAAAGTTTAGGATTAGTGCCATAGACTGGTTGAAAAAAAACAGGACAAGCAGCTTCATATTTGCTAATTATTTTTTTAGCATACTCGTAATCTTTTTTATTTCCTATGACAAACTTCAACTGATCCTCTTTGCAGAGTTTTTTTATGTTTCCGATGTTCATTTTTTCGTGCATATCTGATGAGGGACATTTAATATCAAGAGATATCATTAAAGATTTTTTACCACAAATTTTTCCTAAATCTACGCTGCCATTTGTCTCCAAACAAACATTATATTTATTTTTTATGAGAACATCTATCAGAGATGTTGTATCATTTTGTATTAACGGCTCGCCACCAGTTAAACAAACATATTTACATTTATATTTAATAATACTTTTGATTATTTTTTCTATGCTCATCTCTTCTCCATCAGAGTATGCATATTTTGTGTCACAGAAACTACAACGTAAATTACAGCCCGTGGTTCTAATGAAAATATTTTGTAAACCGGACCAACTGCCTTCACCCTGTATAGAATAAAAAATTTCGTTTATCTTCATTTGCTCAACTTACATCAAAAGAGTTCAATTAAAATATTTTTCTACATAAAAAACTAAATTTTTTTTTATCTTCTAGTCTTCATTGACTCTACTATTTCTCTCCCGAAGGGAGTGAGCCCATAGAGTTTTATGTCTTTTCCACTGTTTTTCATCTCAACTATCTCAAGACTTATAAGTGATTCATCCTGCTTGTACCTGGACTCCATGCCGCGTATTGCACCGATTACGTTAGATGGAGTAGTTTTAACGTGATAAGCAATCTCAGAAGTATAACTACAACTAGGACTTATATCAAAAAGATATTCCGCTATTTTCTTCCTGATATTGCTTCTCCTCAGCGCTCTCATCGCTAAGGGGACTTTAATATCTGGAGAAGTCTGAATTTTATCGTCTTCTCGTTGCATCCCATCCACTAGCTTTCCAACAAGAGATGCTATTCCACATTTATAAATCATTCGCTCGGTGAATAACTACCTGCATATGCAAGTGCATATGCATGTATGACTTAGAAAAATTATGTAAACGATTTTTTTTTTAGTTAAATTAAAATTTTTTTAGTTTAAATGGTGAAATTATACTCAAGTGGGCCTGTTGAGATTTGAACTCAAGTCTATGGCTCCCGAAGCCACAAGGATACCAAGCTACCCCACAGGCCCGATAAATAAAAAACTTGAATATAAACTAGTTTAAAAGATGTTATTATTAAAAAAGAA
>JBFYMH010000053.1:0-7822 GCA_041305005.1 Thermoplasmatales archaeon
GCATATACCTTTTGTGATTTTGTTAGGAGGTTTATCGAATCTGCTATTTGCAGTTCGTTGTTTACACCAGGTTTTGTTTTGTGTATGCAGTCGAATATCTCTGGCGTGAAAACGTATCTTCCTATAGCAGCTAGTGTTGATGGTGCTTCTTCGCTTTTTGGCTTTTCTACTATGTGTTTTATTAGATAAAGTTGTTTTTCTTTTGTGTTTTCTGTTTGTACCGATCCGTATCTGCTTATTTTTTCTCTTGGGACGTTTTGTACAGCTATAACAGATGATTTTTGTTTGTAGAATACATCTGTTAGTTGTTTAACACATGGTTTTTTCGAGTCTATTATATCGTCACCTAGTAAAACCGCGAAAGGTTCGTCACCTATGTGTTTTTCTGCTGTTTGCAACGCATCTGGTAGTCCTCGTGGTTCTTTTTGTCTTATGTAATGTACGTTTACTAGTGATGATATTTCTCTTACGGTTTTTAGTAGGTCCTCTTTTTTGCTTTTTTTAAGATGCATTTCTAGCTCTGGTGATTCATCAAAATAGTCTTCCAACGGTTTTTTTCCTCTTCCCGTAATTATTATTATGTCATCTATGCCTGATGCTATGGCTTCTTTTACAACGTAGTGTATGGCCGGTGTGTCTATTATCGGTAGCATTTCTTTTGGCATTGATTTTGTAACTGGTAGGAAACGCGTTCCCAGTCCTGCTGCAGGTATTACCGCTTTTTTAATTTTCATCTACCAACAAACCCCTTCGTATATTTTTGCCCTTTTTGCTGTTTCTATTCTTCTGCCATCGATTACTATTTTTCCTTTGTAGTCTAATTCTGTGAATTCATCCCATTTTGTTGTTATGAGTATTGCATCTGAATTGAGGACGTCTGATGCTGATGAACAGTAATTTATGTTTGGGTAAAGTTTTTTGAAATTTTTCATAGCCTCAGGGTCGTATGCTTTGATATTTGCTCCTTCTTTTATTAGCTGGTCGATGATTGGTATCGCCCTGCTTTCTCTTATGTCGTCTGTATCTGGTTTAAATGCTAGGCCTAGTATGCCGATTGTTTTACCCTGGAGTTTTGGGATATGTTTTTTTAGAATAGTTATAAGTCTTAGTGGTTGTTGTTGGTTAACTTCTCTAGTACTTTCTATGATCCTGGTTTTTTCGTTGTTTTCTTTTGCCCAGGCTATAAGCGCATCAACGTCTTTTGGGAAGCATGATCCGCCCCATCCGATTCCTGAGTCTAGGAATGCCCGTCCTATTCTTTTATCAAGTCCCATTCCTTCCGCAACAGCGTATGTGTCGATCCCTAGTTTTTTGCATATGTTTCCGATTTCGTTTATGAATGATATTTTTGTTGCTAGGAATGCGTTGCTCGCGTATTTTATCATTTCAGCAGCAGACAGCGTTGTTTCTAAGATTGGGCAATTAAAATTTTTGTACAATTCTTTTAGAGTGTTAAGGCTTTTTTCGTCGTAGTAACCGATTACTATTCTGTCAGATTCTAAGAAGTCTTTTATTGCTACTCCTTCTTTTAGGAACTCAGGGTTCATCCCCAAACCTATGTCTATGCCTACTTTTTTTCCGGAGTGTTTTTCCAGAAGAGGCAATACAACATTCTGGGTTGTACCAGGTAGTACAGTGCTTTTTATTACAACGAGATGCCACTTGTTTTTTTCTTTCAGTATTTTTGCTATGCTTATTGTCGAGTCTTTTAAGAAAGATAGGTCTATGTTGCCGTTTTTTAGTGTCGGTGTGCCGACACATATGAAGGTTATGTCACTGTTCGTTATAGCTGTGTTGTAATCTGTTGTTGCTGTGATGTTCTGCTTGTATGTTGATAATAGTTCCTCCAAGTCTTGTTCGAAAATTGGTGGTATGCCTTCGTTGATTTTTTGGGCTTTCTCTCTGTTGATGTCTACGCATGTCACCTTGTGGCCTAGTTTAGCAAAACATGCACCTGTCACTAAACCTACGTATCCTGCTCCAACAATAGATATGTTCATCTTCATGAAATATCCCAACATTTGATTTAAACGTTCTCATTAAGTAATTCTTTTATTGATTTTCTTATAGCTTCATCTGAATTGTATTTTGCTTTCCAGCCTAGTTTATTTATTTTGTTTGCATCTAGTTGGAAATGCGGTATGTCACCTTTCCATCCTCTCTTTCCACCAGTGTATTTGAATTTTACATTTTTGAACTCCATTTCCTCTGTTAGTATTTCTGCGATTCTTGTAACTGTTGTTGTTGTATCACAGCTTATGTTGAATAGGTTCAATGGTTCATTTGATTTTTCAAAACCAAATATTATTGCATCTACGCAGTCGCTTACGTGTAGGTATGGTTTTTGTTGTTTTCCGTCCCCTAGTATCTCTAGTTCATTTGGGTTTTTTCTTAGTTTATTTATGAAATCCACTATCACGCCATGTGTACCTCTTGTTCCAACAATGTTTGCGAAACGGTAAACCCAAGCCTGAAAATCGAATGTTCCGCAGAAAGCACTGATTAGTCCCTCTGCTCCTAGTTTTCCGGCACCGTAAAACGAGATTGGTAATGTTGGACCATATGTCTCAGATAGGGACATTTGAGGCGTCTCGCCGTATACGACGCTACTGGATGAGAAAACAATTTTTTTTATGTCGTTTAATTTCATAGCCTCTAAAATGTTGTAGGTTGCTACTATTCCTTGTTTTAAATCTAGGTCTGTTTGTTTTTCTCCTAATCTAACATGTGGGTTTGCTGCTATGTGAAAAACTACATCATGGTTTTTTATTTCTTTTTTTAACTTTTTAAGGTCAAGCAAGTCAGCTTTTATGAATCTAAAGTTTTTGTTTTCAAAATGTTGTTTTATGAATTGTTTATCGCCTGAACTTAGATTATCATATACAGTTACTGTGTTTCCCTTTTGTATCAGTTTGTCTACTAGGTGGCTTCCTATGAATCCCGCACCGCCTGTTACGAAGATTTGCATATAGGTTTTACTCCAAGTTTCAGTTTATCTATCTGTTGTTTAAGTATTTTTGTATTCTAGTTTTAACAAACATTTTATAACGATTAAAAGCATTCTTTATTTTGGTAGGAAAAATAGTATGACTCATATCCATAGAGATAAGTTGTTGTTTCGGTGGATTACCAGGGATCATGAGATTGTTTTGGGTTTTAAGCGCGTAGGTCACGGTAAGTGTGTTAAGTGTGGTAAAACAGTTCCTAGTGGCAATACTCTGTGTGACGATTGTTTTAGGAAGGATAAAGATATCAGTAAAAAATAATTACAAATATTGGTTTATATCAGCCTATCTAAAAATTTTTTTTATTGTCGTCCAGTGTGATTTTCCTTGATATATCCCGCATTGTTTGAAGTATTGTTCCCAATTAAAACCTTTGTTTTCTTTTTTCATTTGTATGTATACAAAATAATAGGAAATAATTGATATGATAATAGCTAAAAATAAGGCTGGTAGTTCTTTGTATATCTCTTCCATCCCGCCACAAATATCGTGTAATGCATTATCTTTTTAAAAATGTTACTGACCAGAGTTAAAATATTTTATAGAAAAATTTAAGAAAAAAGTTTTTTAATTTTTTAGTAATCGACGGTTTTTTTTACTAACCGCCTTTAAACATATTATTCTGCTTTTTTTATGTTTATTGCTTTTGGGCCTCTATCTGAGGTTTCTATCTCGAATTCGACCTTATCGCCTTCTTTAAGGAAGGTCCCTTGTGGTATAGATGATTTGTGTACGAATACGTCTTTTTGGTCATCGCCTTGTACAAAGCCGTATCCTTTTCTTGCATTATACCATTTTATTGTTCCTTTCATTTTACTATTTCCTCCTTTATACTTTCGGAGTATGTACTAGTCAAAAGAACATAAAACAAAATAGTTCCAAAAATTTCAAAAACGAAACCATGAAACTCTTGTTGTTTTTTCTTTCTTCTAAATACATTCTTCTATGTTTCTTCTGTATTATGCCAGTGTTTTTATAGGTTTCTATAGATGATTTTTGTTAACTATAATATCTTTTTAGTGTTGTTATCGCGTTTAGTGTAATCCACTTGCTTGGTTTTTCTTTCTTTTCGATGTTTATCTGATAGCGTCCATTAAATGTGTTCTCCAGATTCCACCTGCCATTGGTATCTTGTTTTGAAACCAGAATATCGATAGCTTCTTGCATCCTGTGATCCTCATACCCGAGTTTTGTTAAGATGCCCAGGAGTTCCAGGATATCGGTCTGATACATGAGGGGAAAACCGAATTTAAGCCACCCTGGCTTTGGTACACGATCCAGGTTATGACTGCTTTTGAACACATGATGTAACAAAAAATACTCGGCTCCTTTTTCAATCGTGTTTTTGACTGCGGTGTTTCGTTTGTTCTCAGGGATTTCAGCTAATGCTTTCAAGGTCTTTGCTGCGCCCATATGGCAGGAATGTTTGCTGAAACATCCTGTTTTTAATCTGTCGTATGGCCAGCCTTTGGGTGGTTCTGCTATCCGGTCATCGAATCGCTGATACGTGGTGATCCATTCAATTCCCTTTTGAAGTCGAGGGTCATTTAGATACCCCAGGCGTATCAGACTGTACACCATATTTCCAGTTAAACAAGGGATTACTTCACTGTGGCGTCCTCCACCTTTTTTTGCGCTTGTGGAATACGCAAATCCTCCGCTTTCCGGATCCTGTGAATTTTTTAAAATGAACTCGCATGCATTTCGTATCCTGTCGTCGTTTCTGTCTGCGCAGAGTTCAGCAAGAATCATTAGTTGCCAGACTGTCCCTTTATATTTTGCTGAATAAAATCGCTCAGGATCTTCCCAATGTCCTTTTTTCTTTTGTTTTTCTAAAATCGCTGGCACAACACCGGTACTCATTATATCCAGTTTTGCTTCCTTTGTGTCATTGTTCGTTTCTGGTTTTTCTAACAGATATCTGAGTGTAATATATCTTACTGACGGATTGTCTTTTTCAAGCAGCCAATCGGTTGGATCTGCTTTCAACAGTTTTTTCCATTTTTCCATTTTTTCTTAAGCCTTTCTTGTATTTTTTTATTTTCTAATTCTCTTATTGCGTCGTTTGCTATCCATCTAGCGGTTTTTGAGTCTATTTGTTTTATCTCTTTTGCTGTTTGCAGTGCTTTTTTGTTTAATGCGGGGTTTCTTTTTCCTATATTTCTCAGCGCCCAGTTCACTGCCTTTTTAACATAGTTTCTATCGTCTGTTGCTTGTTTTTTTATAATTGTTAAAAATGAAATGAATTGTTCATCTGATGCTTTTTTGTCGTGTACTGATAGTCCTGCTATAATGGAGAATGCTGCTCGTTTCACAAACTCTTCTTCTTTGTCTGCCCACTGGTAGGCTTTTTCGTATGCGAGCGGAGAAAGATCGAAAAGGCTTGTACAGGCTTGATCGCAAACATCCCATGAGTCAAAATCATTTGCCCAAGCATCCATCTGTTCTGAGGTTACTTTTGTTGGATCATCGATAAAACAGGCAAGTAGTCTTGCGTCATGAATCTTGGAGTTCCATAGTTTCAAGGCAAGCGGATGGTTTATGCCTATCTCTTTTGCAAGTGGTCTTAATTGATAGATCGATATGCCGAGATTGTTTTTTGGGTTGATTCCGTATCTTGCCATTCCCGCTACGTTTTCTGGTTTTGATAGTTTTTTCATTTTTTCTATGATTTCTTCGTATTGCATTTATTCCTCCTCATTTTTTGGCCACTCAGCTCGCCCATTTCTCAGCACGATTGCAGCACTTAGTTTTATTATTTTTTCATCATTGTGGTCTTTTGGTAAATTGAATCTTGTGTATTATATTTTTTTATCTTATTTTTAGGGAAAATTTTAAATAAAAACTCTATATTACGAGGTTAACAGTCGTTAAATTAGAGGGAGTGTGAAATTATGAGAAAAATGATACCATTTTTAGTGGTAGGAATTTTAGTCCTTAGTGGACTAGGCGCTGTTGCTTTATCTGGAAACGAAGAAGAACAAATTTTAGTAGATGAATATTTTTCTTTCTCTCAGCCTTTATTATCTGAAAAAGAGGAGTATACTATAGTTGGTTTGCCTGAGGCTACATCTAATTTGATGCAGAGTGATAAACCTTATTTGCCTGTGGTTTCTAAAGTGTATGTTTTCCCATTTGGTACCGATATAACAGATGTTGATGTTTCATTCGGTGCTTTTAATGAAGTGTCGCTTGAGAAACCTGTTATGCTTTCGCCTGAGCCGCAGGTTGTTTCCAATGTTTTAAAACAGACTGCCGTTAAACAGAACGTTGTCGTTCAATCAGAAGATTCTTGGTATCCTACATCATCATATAGTTATCGTGTTGGTTCAGGGATAAACGATGGCGAGCATGTTGTTTTCCTGGTTGTGCATCTATATCCAGTTAGATGTAAACAAACAGAGAATGTTGTTCGCTATTACGAGGATGCAACTGTTGACATATCATACACATTACCGGCTGAGACTGTTAGTTTCGGTGATGCATATGATTTGCTTATCCTTACACCCTCACAGTTTACCACACAACTGCAGCCACTTGTGACCTACAAAAACGACAACGGAGTGCCAACCACGATGGTCACCCTTAATACGATCCCGCACGTCGGTGCAGACGTCCAAGAAGACATTAAATACTACATCAAAAACGCTATAGAGACCTGGGGCATAAATAGTGTCATTCTTGTCGGCGCTGGTGTTGAGGGCGAGGAGATATTCCCTGTTAGGGATGCTTGGATTCCATCTGGTAGCTACGAACAGTACTTCCCGAGCGATCTATACTACGCTGATATTTATAACAGCGGTGGTGGTTTTTCTGATTGGGATTTCGACAACGATGGTAAATACTGTGAATACCCATGGGATCTTCTTGCTGCTGACTTGTACCCTGATGTTTATCTTGGTAGACTTGCTTGTAACAGTGCCCTTGAGGTTACCACGGCAGTAAACAAAATCATTGAATTCAAAGAACATAACATGGTTATTAACAAGATAGTTCAGCTCGGCGGTGACACTTTCACAGATGATGAAGAGCATATAAACGAAGGAGAATATGCTAACACGAAAGTTATGACAAAACTACCTGGTTACACTTCTACAAAACTATGGGGTTCCCTTGGTACGCTCACAAAGGGCAACATAAGAAGTAACATAAACAACGCTGTTGATTTTGTTGATTGTTCAGGGCATGGCAGCTGGGGAAGCTGGGCTACTCATCCACCAATTACTGAGGCTGTATGGCTCCCGTCTCAAACGGTTTCCTCTCCATACGATGGTTTCATATACATTGATGTTGACTCGTTTTTAAACAGCAAGAAACTGCCCGTATTTGTGTTAAATGCTTGTTCAACTAGTAAATTCAGCGAATCGCCTAATTGTCTAAGCTGGAAAGTAGTTTCAAAGTCAAATGGTGGTGGTATCGCAAGTTTCGGTGCATCAGGAATAGGCTATGGCAGCTATGGGACGCACGAGACTGAGAGTTTATGGGGTTGGATGGAAGTAACTCTCTTTGAAGAAATGTATAACACTAAGCATCTTGGGGCGTGTTGGGCTAACGCTATAAACGGTTATCTAAATAATTTCTTAATGCTCGAGGATGCAGATTTTAAAACTGTTGTTGAAATGACTCTGCTTGGTGATCCAACAACAGTTATAGAGAACGGTAAAGACCCACAGCCTTACAGCTACGTTCAAATTAACAGCCAACCTTTTGTGTTACCTGGTGTGCAGCAATCCCAACAATCACTGCTTGCAACTAGGCTCTCAGTTCTAAGGCAAATGCAGGGGCAGCAAAATCAAAACTAAAAACCCTCTTTTTTT
>JBFYMH010000054.1:0-16362 GCA_041305005.1 Thermoplasmatales archaeon
TTTTATTTTTAGGAAACATTTTCATAACAACTTTATCTGTTTTCAAAATATCCTCTGGATTGCCAGATAGTGCAAGCCATCTAAATGGTCCTCTGCCAACGCATAACATAGGTCTTATGTAAGCAGGGACAAAACCAGGGTAATCAAACGCATCTTTGAGACCAGCTTTCATTGCCTGACCACGAAGATTATTACCATAATCAAAAACAACTGTACCCATCTTTTTAAAATCCAAAAGAGCTTTGCAATGAATCTTCATACTTGCCATGGACTGCTTTATGTAATCTTTTGGATCTTCTTTTCTAAGTTTGACAGCATCTTTTAAAGAACTGCCATAGTAACCAGCAGGGACATATCCCTTTAGTTCATCATGCGCAGAAGTCTGATCAGTCACAACATCCGGCTTAAAACCATCCTTAACTAGTTTAGGAATAACATCGGCACAGTTTCCCAAAACACCTATCGAAAGAGGTTTGTTTTCTTTTTTAGCTGATTTAGCCAACTCCACCGCTTCAGCTATATCTTTTATTTTCTTATCACAAAAACCTGCCTTTACTCTTCGATCAATTCTTTTCTCATCACACTCAACATCTATGCAAACACCCTCATTCATTTTAACTGCGAGTGGCTGCGCACCACCCATGCCGCCCATGCCACCAGTCAAAACAATTTTTCCCTTAAGAGTACTGTTGAAATGTTTACGTGCACAAGCAGCAAACGTTTCATAGGTTCCCTGGATTATCCCCTGAGTTCCTATATAGCACCAAGAACCAGCAGTCATCTGACCATACATAATCAAACCAAGTTCCTCAAGCTCATGAAACTTCTCCCATGTACTCCAATGAGGAACCAAATTAGAATTAGCGATAAGAACTCTAGGCGAATTAGTCCATGTCTTAAAAACAGCAACAGGTTTGCCTGATTGAACAACCATTGTCTCATCGTCTTCAAGGTTTTTCAGTGTTTCAACAATCTTATCATAACAATTCCAGTTGCGTGCAGCCTTACCTGTACCACCATAAACAATTAACTCATCAGGGAGCTCAGCGTTCTCAAGGTTATTCTCAAGCATTCTAAGAATAGCCTCTTGTTTCCAGCCTTTACAACGAATCTTATTGCCACGTTGAGCCTTTATTTGTCTCCCCATAAAAACCAATTTTACAATATAAACGCTCGATACTTAAACCTTTTTTAACGTAAATGTAACTAAAAAGGAAGGACGGCTGGCCTCACTAGGAGGGGATGGGATGCACTCTAACAATAACTACCAGCCCGAGTCCTTCCAATATATACAAATGAAAACCGAATATATATGCTTTTCGCTTACAGGAGAGAAATGCTTACTACGTTGTTGCCTCTAAGGATAACAGTACCTATTCGTTTTTTGGCTTCACCGTTTGTTTCCTCGACTTCATCAAGTACCATGTTCATGTATTCGTCGTAGCCTGTAAGTTTGCCGTCTATGACTCTACCGTCTTTTAATAAAAGAGAAAGTCGTTGATTCATAGATTTTTCTAGCACGTCCAAAGGTAACGCCATGGTAGGGGTGAAACATCTTCTCCTTTTTAAACTATTCCACCGAAAAATGGCAACAATTAAATGTAATATCTACATTACAGGAATCACCCTAAAAAGGGGAGGCGGAGAATAATGTCAGATGGTAATATTGTACATGTAGTTGGAACAGGAACTATAGGAGAACCACTGATAGGTTTATTGTGTGATGCTAAAGATGATTTAGAGATTGACGAAGTAACTTTTTACAAACATAGCCCTACGTTAATAGATCGACCAAAAATTAAAGGTTTGATGAACAGAGGAGCGAATCTTGCTGTAAATGACGATAAGGCAAAGGAGTTCAAGGATCTAGGCATTGAACCAATATATGGGGCTGAAGAGGCAATAAGTCGAGCATCTGTAGTTATAGATTGTACACCGAAAGGCACAGGACTGATGAACAAAGAAAAATACTACATGAAATACAAAAACAAGGTGAAGGGATTTTTAGCTCAGGGTTCAGAGTTTGGATTTGGAAAGATGTATGCAGTGGGTATCAATGATGAAGCTATCACATCAAAGGACCAATTTATCCATGTAGTAAGTTGTAACACACATAATATGGCTGTTATAATAAAGACTCTTGCGATAGAAAAGAAAAAGAACCATATGAAAGAGGGAAGGTTCCTCTGCATAAGACGAGCAAACGATATCAGTCAGGTGAAAAGCTATGTACCATCACCCGAGGTGGGTACACATAAAGATCCAAAGATGGGTACACACCATGCAGTAGATGTTTATCACCTGTACAAGACACTGGGGATTAATCTTAACGTGTTCTCAAGTGCAGTAAAGGTAAACACGCAGTACATGCATTGTATATGGTATGATGTTAAACTTGATAAAAAAATGACAAAGGAAGAAGCCACTCAGAGATTCATAGATAATCCTCTTGTTGCGATAACATACAAAAATTCAGCTAACCTCGTGTTCTCTTTTGGTAGAGACCATGGACATTATGGTAGGATACTTGACCAGACAGTAGTTGTTGTACCAACTATACATGTTTTAAATGACAACGAAGTCATAGGATTCTGCTTTACCCCACAGGACGGAAACTCAATATTGAGTAGTATCACTGCCACAGAAAGATTCCTATACCCTGATTCATACAAAGAGAAACTTAAATGCCTGGGAGCTTTCTTACTACAAGAGGTCTAAAAAATTAGAACCGATGATAAATGATTGAAGAACACAAAGTTATAAGGGATCCGATTCACGGGGACATAAAACTAGATGGTATTTTTCTTGAGTTACTAGAGACACCTGAGATACAACGTTTATACAACATAAAGCAGCTCGGTTTTGCTCATCTGGTTTTCCCAGGTGCGCATCACACTAGGCTTGAACATTCTCTTGGAACCTACCACATGGCATCGAAAGCTGCCGACATTTTAAATATGGATAAAAACGAAAAACAAATAATAACATGCGCAGCACTTTTACATGATATAGGCCATGGTCCATTTTCTCATACGCTGGAATCTATTCTTAGAAACACTCTTAACTTTGACCACGTCGATTTAACTGAGAAACTCATCTTAGGGGAGTACGGTATTTTCAGTTCAGAAGAAAAAAAATTTATAGCATCTCCTAGTGTACACGAGCTCCTAGAAAAAAACAGCATAGACCAAAAAGAATTAGCAGGTATTATAAGAGGAACGACATACAAGAAACCTTATCTGAGTGAGCTTTTAAACAGTGCTATAGATGTTGATCAACTTGATTATCTTATACGGGATGCATACTACACTGGTGTAGCATATGGGATGATAGATACGGAACGGTTTTTACAGACTCTAATAATAAATAATAACATTTTAGCAGTTAAAAGAAAAGGCGTCGGCGTTGTTGAGAACATACTGATGGCAAGAGGCTTGATGTATTCTTCTGTGTATTTCCATAAAACAGTTCGTATCGCAGAACTAATGCTTTCGAGAGCTATAGAGATGCTACCAGATACGCAACCTCTTGAGTTGTTCAAAATGACTGACTCAGAGCTGATAAACAACTTAAATAAAATGGGATCTTTTCAACACGAAATTGCCACATCCATAAAATATAGAAAACTGTTCAAACAAGCATATGCTATTTCTTTATCTAATCTAAACAAAGACGAATTAGAAATAGTTAAACAACTCGAAGATGTAGATCTAAGGAAGAAAAAAGAGAGACAATTTGAGGAGATACTCAAAATACCTGAGGGACACATAATAATCGATATTCCATCAAAGGAGTTACATCAGACCGAGCCACGTATAAATCAGACGAACATATCGATCGTAGATGACGACGAAATCAGAAGCTTGGATGATTTCACCCCCGTCGCAAAAGCGATCAGGTCAAGGGCGATTACAGATTGGGTTGTTATGATTGTCACAGATGAAAAATATAGAGAACTCGTATCTGACAATGCCGGAAAAATTTTGTTTAAATAAGTTTTTTGCAATAAGGAGAGAATGGGGAAGATTGAAGGTGGTGAGGAGAGATTTAATAAAAAACTCCAGTATCTCCCCCATTCGCTAGGATATATATCCTATGTCAGTATATAAATCTTATTATAGAAATATCGGCCATTGACGTAATTATCGAGTATTTCAATCTGTTAAATATGTAAAATTAATATTTAAATAAACTTAATATAATAATTATTTAAGTTTTATATTTTCTAGACATTTGGCTGAAATGGTTTTCCATAAAGAATAATATCAAAAACAACATACCACGCAATTGGCAATAAGAGTAGAATAAGAGTAACCTCAAAACCCAATAACGGTAAAAACATTATAATTATCAGAGCGCCAGCACTACCATTTATAAGCGCATATACTCTTTTAATTTTTGATCGATTAAATATTGAAAGATGAAACAAAAGATATATTCCTAAGATTACAAAAAATAATAATACACAGGCGATAACCCAATTCAAATAGCTTGATTTCCAAAAATTTATATCAGGCTGTAACCCTAAGAAAAAAATTAAAAATAAACAAATACAAATTAAGATATAAGTTATTGCTTTAAATTTTCTAGTGAGTACGAGCTTATTGCCCGTAACATTTACTCCAGCTATAATGGCTAGTGTTTTTCCTCCTTTAAGATTATCATGATCAACATCCTTTAGCCCACCCTCGACAATGTTAATGAAAACGATACCAAAGAATATCAATAACCACATAATGTAAATCGTATTTGAAAAATTAACTGAAACAATGCTTGCACCAAAAATAAAAGAAAATGCAAGTGACCCAGCTATCACGAAATCAGATATACCTGGAATTTTTTTTCCGCATAAATCATAAACGCCGCCCAGGAACATAGCTATAGATAGAAAAAGTATTGGAAAAACATCTCTGAAATAAAAGAATGTAAGGACATATGCACCCAAAAATGATAGAATAGTAATTATTAGCGCATTCCTCTTAGATATGGATCCACTGACTAAGGGTTTGTTTTTTAAATCCACTGATTTTTTATCGATCTCTACGTCTGCATAATCATTTAAGACATAACCATAAATGTGGTAGAATATACCGATTAAAAATATCACAAACAAAATTGAAAGATCGCGCTCATTCATTATTAGTGCACCGATAATCATTATTACTGGCTCAGAAGCAGCGGCATGAAATCTGAGAAGATGAAAATAAGCGAGAATTTTATTTTTTAGTTTCATCTTATCACTTGTTACTACTCCAATTAAGACAATATTATAGGATACCTAATAAACTTTTTTGAAATAACTTTTAAATGTGTTAAAGATCTTCATTTTAAAAAGGAGGAATAATAATCAACCGACAAAAAACAGTAAAAAATTTTGGCCCATTGGATAAAAAAGATTTAAAATTTTCTCCATCAGACCTTCACTATAAAGATGATGCATATCATGGGTCGAAATCTTTACAATTTACTGAATGGTGGTATTTTGATGCAGTATTAAACGATGGCTTCTCAGTTCAGATGAGTATGAGAGTACTTAGTGGTCTGAGATTAAGCTTCGTATTTTTAAGACTAGACATCTATAAAGATGGAGATGTTGTCGCTCATCAAAGAAAATTGCTCCTTATGAAAGACGTCATAGTCTCTCACGAGATGCCATTGATTAAGATAGCTGGAAAAAATGTTATGAAAGGATATATAGATGAATCCACGGGTAAGTGGATATATGATATAAATCTCGAATTTAAGGACACTTCAGCAAATTTAAATTTTATAGGCTGTACAAAAGGTTGGAAGGAACAACATCATGGCGGAGATTGGTGGGGAGTTGCTTTACCAAGAGCAGAAGTAAAAGGGAAAATAAAAGTGAATGGTAAAGAGATCGAAGTCTATGGAACTGGTTATCATGACCATAACTGGGAAGTCAAGATCTTTGCAATTATGAACTTTGGTTGGTACTGGGGAAAAATAAATTCAAAAAACTATACAGTCACATGGGGAAACATTATGAAAAGTATATCCTCCAGCAAGTTGTTGATTATAATAAATAAAAAATATGGGGGATATATAAATATTAAGCCAGAAAATATCAGATTTACTGCAAAGGATTTTCAACCTGAAAAAGGAAAACAAATTCCGTCTTCATTTTCAATAGATGCAACAGATGAAAATATATCGTTACATATAGATATGAAATCGCTTGGCATACATCATTTTAAAATTATGGGAATAATGAATTACTGGAGATACCATGTAAGATGCACTGGTTTTATAACTGTTGATTCTAAAAGAGAGGATATCGATGAAATCCATATAGCAGAATTTTTGAGATTCAAATAATAAAATATTATATCGATGGTTTTTTATTTCATTATTACTTCTTGGGCGGCAATGGCAATACGGGAGTACCTAAAACTTGCGCGTTCATTCAATGCTGTTTTAACGGGCATGTCGCCGGTGATGGGCGCAATCGCTATGGGACAATATAATATATTAACCCTTTTCATCTTGTTTTTGATAGGTTTTTTTGGCCATACGTTCGGATTTGTTTTTAACGACATTATAGATTACAAAATTGACAAATCATCTAAAGAAATAAGTGATAGACCACTGATAAGTGGTACAATTTCAATTAAAAAAGCATGGCTGTTTGCTTTTTTGTCCATGGTCATCTCTTTTGCATTAGCTATTTATATAGCGATTATCAATCAAAATCTTTTGCCGATTTTGATATTAGCAATATCGGCGTTTTTCATAGCTTTATACGATCTTGTTAGTAAAAAACTTCCATTCATGGATATATTCGTTGCACTTGGAGTCTTTTTCTTGATTCTCTATGGGGCTACAGCCAACGTTACAGATTTGGCTAGTGTAACCAAAATAGCCTGGATAGTTTGTATACTTGGTTCCTTACAGGTACTTTATATGCAGTTTATAGCAGGAGGACTTAAGGATATTGAAAATGATTTTGAAAGTGGTGCAAAAACAGCTGCGATAAAACTAGGAGTTAGAACCCAAAATGGGGAACTTAAGATATCAAGTAGTTTCAAAGCATTAGCATATGGTTTACAAGTGATTGACATAATAGTTGTATTTTTGCCATTCTTCATAATATGGGGGTTAGAAACCCTGTCAATATTCCAATATGCTCAGTGGATGATTATAATATTGATAGCACTGGTCATGTTTTTCTTATCTTATAAATTATTGTCAACTAAGAAGTTTGAGCGAAGCAAAGCAAGAAAATATATCGGCAGTCATTATATGATTAACTTTATGATTGTTCCCATTATGCTGATGAGCCAAAACAACCCATGGCCAGGCATCCTTGTGTTCTTCCCCGGGCTTGGATTTATTCTATCAAACATCGTTTTACACGGAACTATTTTACAACCAAAAACCATGTAATTGTTTTTAGAAAGACTCATATAGAGCAAACTTTTTCATATATAATATGAATAAGATTGTTGCTTATGCGAAGCTGTTGCGCATACCTGGGCTTGGCGCTCTTGCAATTCCTCCTGTTATCGGTGCTCTAACTGTCGGTGTTTCTGATTTTTTTACACTTGCCATACTTTTTGGTATCGGCGCATGTGCTGCCATGTATGGTTTTATACTTAATGACTACGCAGATGTTGAGTTAGATTCTCTTGTTGATGACCTTCATGGTAAACCTTTGGTAAGTGGTGATATATCGAAAAAAACAGCTGTTGCGATCTGTGTATTTTTAAGTCTATTAGCATTTCTATTTTTATTTTATTTATGGCGTGGAAAAACTCTGGATGAATACAAGTTTTTTGCACTGTTATGCATAATACTCGCCGGTGTGCTAGGTAGCATTTACAATCTATATGGAAAGAGATTTCCTGGATCAGATTTCTTTGTTGCTATTTCAATGGCTTTTTTGTTTCTAGCGGGTGCTCTTGCAGTTGGTATTCCAAATATAATTACATGGATTATTTTTATTCTCACTTTTAATCAGGCGTTACATATGAATGTGGTCGAGGGTGGCATAAAAGATGCGGATCACGACTATAAAATGGGTGTAAAAAACATCGCACTTTCTTCAGGGGTTCGGGTCGAGAATAACGCCGTTACAATTCCTCTTTCATTTAAATTATTTGGGATGAGCATTCGAATTTTTTCAGCTTGTCTACTTTTCACACCCTTTGTTATTTTGGGTTATAATTACTATATCTGGCAACTTGTCCTCCTAATATTAGCAACATTTGGTGTCCTATTCTTCAGCATTAAACTTTTATCCATTAAAATCTTTTTGCGCAATAAAATCCAGAAATACATTGGCATTCAGTCATTCTTAAGATATTCGCTTGTTCCAATTATGCTTATTTCAATAATAGATCCATTAATCTGTATAATTCTCATTATTTTCCCTATTTTATGGTATATCCTTCTAACGCCTCTATTAGGGGAAAGACTTTTCAGACCAAGGATGTAAATGAATCAAGTAAAAAATATTTGTATAATAGGAGCCGGCATCGGCGGTTTAACCGCTGGAGCGTTGTTAACAAAAAAAGGTTACAAAGTAACCATATTTGAAAAAGAATCATTAATCGGCGGAAGAGCAATCTCATTCAATCCTTCTGATCTAACTCCAGATGAATACAAAGAGCTTCTATCAAGATTCAACATGGAAATCCTGACTACACAACCTGACCTGGAAACAATTTTTAAGGAAAAAATGCTAGATGGCTACAAACTGGACCTAGGGTATCATGCTATTGGCGGCGGAGTTTTATCAAACACAAATAACATATTATCTGAGCTAAACGAACACATAGAGATTCTTGAATCATCTGTTGGTTTTATAAAAGAAGATGGCTATGATTTTCCTTTTTTGTCAAGAGCTGATAAGCTCAAGATATTCCCAAATATATTTAGACTTCTTTTTTCTGGTGAAAAAACAATGAAAAAATTGGATTTTGTCTCAATGACAGAAACAATTAATAGATATGGCAAAGGAAAGATGCGACTTATTCTTGAAGTTTTTTCTCGATCAATTACAACGATGAACAATCTAGATAAAATTTCAACCGGGGAGATGTTTCGCGCTCAGAAAGGGCTTCTGAAAGGATCAAAACCTGTCGGGTACCCTAAAGGCGGTCTTGTTAGCATAACGCAGAAACTAGCAGACTACATCACAAACAATGGTGGCATGATAAATTTAAATAAGTCTGTACAGAAAATTGTTATTATTGATAAAAAAGCTGTTGGAGTTGTAGTAGATGACAAGGAACAACATTTTGATGTTATTATATCAAACATACTAGTTCAGGATCTTTTTAAAATCGCTGATGAGAAACATTTCCCAAAAGACTATGTAAACGAGATTAAATCACTAAAAGGAACAGGTAGCCTCTGTGCTTATTATTCTCTTAAAAAAATCGACCCATTTCTAGTCGGTAAAACATTTCATTTCATAGAGAGAGACATTGGTGTAGATGGAAAAGATGCCGTTGGAATGATTGATTTTATGTCAGCATCAAAGGATGCAGGTCTCACTCCAGATGAGGAATATCTTGTTCAATCATACATGATTTGCACTCCTAAAGAAGCAAGAGACAAAAAAACCTTAACTAGACTAAGAGGTCTTTTGGATAAAAATCTTAAACAGCTGATCCCTGATTTTCATAAAAACCTCAATTGGTGCATTTATCCGGCGATATGGCACCTTGATGGGGTAGCCAAAACAATTGATAGAGATAAACCAAAAATTCAGACACCTATAGATAATTTATATCTAGTTGGTGATTGTGTAAAAGCTCCAGGGATAGGCTTTAACTGTGCGTTGAATTCGGCCGTATATCTCACAAAAAACATATAACGACCCTATGAATACTAAATATACGATGAGCGAACGAGGATCAAAGGAGCTTCGTGATAAATTCGGTAAACTCACAATTAAAGAACCTTATGCTAAAACCAAGTTTTTATCTGTACACGTACGTGGATATATAGATCTTGTTCGTCCTTTTACATTATTTGCGCCTTTTGTTGTGTCTATGTCTATAATTGCTGCTAGCATGGTCTACAACAAAATACCAATACAAGGTGATTGGTGGGTTACAGTTGGTCAGGCTAGTTTCACTGTTGCTATAGTAAACGCAGCGTCAAACGCGTTGAATCAAGCAACAGATTTTGAAGCAGATATGATATCAAAACCCTACCGACCTATACCTAAGGGAATTGTTAAACCTGATGAGGCGCAGAGCCTTGCTTATCTTCTGTATCTATTTGCTCTGCTGAGATCAGTAACAATAAATCTGTGGTTTGGTGTCTTTATATTTCTAATAATGATATTTACAGTCACCTATTCGCTTCCACCAAGGATAAAACGGTTTATGTTCTTAAACCAAATATGGATAGCTATACCAAGGGGGTTTTTTGGCATACTTGCTTCATGGAGTGTCTTTATTCCAGAAGGACAAACTCCATTCACAGCAACATCTTTGATAATCGGAACAATCGCCACATTATTTTTAGTCGGTGGCATGGCAACTAAAGATATAACAGACGCAGTAGCAGATAAGAGAACAGGTACACGAACATTGATAAATACGTATGGCACCAAAAAAACAGCTTTTATATCATTACCTTTTATGTTCTTCCCATTCACAGCAATTCCAATACTAATAAACATAGGTCTTTTAGATCAATATCTATGGCCATTGACATTTTTATTAATACCAAGCGTCCTTATATCTTACCTGATGATCAAAGAAAGCGAAAGTAAATCCCTGGAAAATGTTCATGCATGGTCAATGATGTACATTGTCTACATATCATTTGCAATGGGATTTGCTTTATTGGTTATATTCAATCAATATGTTCAGATACCGAAATTTTTATTTTAAAAAAAGGCATAATAAATTTATTGGGTGTGTTCGAAAGATTTTATTGCTTCGGCCGCTAGCTCCTTGTATTCTTTTTCTGTTTTTTCAAACTCTTTGTGTGTAGAATAACTTAGATAACTAGCCGCTATTCTATGCAAGTAATAACCTATTATCTCTATCTCACGAGGCGTATAATCTTCTTCAGTTAATTGACAGTTTATGCTATGAGCTTTTTTACGGAGTTCATCCAGAGAACGAGATTCCAATGCATTTTCCTCATCAGTCATATAACCATGAATGTTTTATTAGTTTAAAATTTTATTTGTTTATAACCAAGTTTTTAAATAAAAAATTTACTAAAAATGTCGGGGGCGGAAATGAGTGTTAATTCTTCAGTGTCGGCCCTAAAAAATAGGGGAAATCGTGCTTTAGCACATTATGATCTAATTTTTATAAATAAAAGTTTTGATAATATTTTTAATACAAACAAGATTTGAGCTTTATTTTAAATCATATATATTTGCGGAAAATCGCTGATAACATCATTATTACTGGAATAATCTCAAGCCTACCAACATACATATTGATTATCATCATAATTTTTGCAATAGGACTCATTGAAATATTTGTTATACCAAGCGACATCCCAACATTGCCCTGAGCACTACATATTTCAAAAAAGGTATCTTCGAGAGGTGCTTCAGGGTTTGTAAAACCGAGAACAAAAACACCAATTAATAAAAATATAATCCACAAAAAAACAATAATTGTTACCTCATTTGTTATATCCAATCTTTCCTCATTGGATACATCTTTTCCATCAAGTTTATACGCAAAAATCCTGCGAGGTGAAGAAATCACCTTTCTTGTTCTCCATCCGATAGATTTTCCAAGAAAAATAAATCTATAAAGCTTTATTCCACCACAAGTCGCTCCAGCAGCTCCACCAATAATCATGGCTAATGATACTAACAATTTTGAATTAATAGACCAATCTGAAAGAGCCGTTGTTTGAAATCCTGTTGTTGTTTGACTTGAAGCGTATTGGAAAAATGAATATCTTAAAGATGTTAACAGATTTCCATCATAATAACTATAATTAAATAAAACTAATATTACTCCTCCAATAATGACAAGAATAATAAGTGCTCTTACTTGCATATCACTAAAAAATTGTTTTAGTTTTCCTCTCAGAAGATGATGGTGTGAAAAAAAGGCTATAGAGCCAAAACACATTAAAGAAATAATTATTATTTCCAAAATGATACTTTTATATTCCCCTATACTACCACCCACTGTTGCAAATCCGCCTGTTGAAATAGCACACATTGAATGATTAACAGAATCCCAAATCGGCATACCAAAAATAGTTAACAAAACAATACCTAATATTGTATAGAAAAAGTAGATCCACCACATTGAACGAATCGTTGAAACAACATTTGGCCAAATTTTTTCAGAACGTGATTCGGACACAAAAAGAAAATAACTTCCTGTTCCGGGACGAGGTAGAATGGATACAGTTAGCAATACAACACCAATTCCACCGATCCATTGAGTAAAAGAACGATAAAACTGTATGGTGTACGAAAGCTCTGCTTCACGACCACCAAACATAGTAAGTCCCGTTGTAGTCCACCCGGACATTGATTCAAAAAAAGCACTTAAAATATCGATATTTCCAATAAATTTAAAAGGAATAAGAGTAATGAGTGGAATTATAATCCAACTAAGACCTGCGATGATTACTGCATGCCTTAATTTTGTATCCCCTGCATCTTTTCCAGCTATGATCTTTAAAAAAGCCCCAATAATAATTAATAAAACAGATGATAAGATAAGATAGGGTATTGCATAATATTCTTTGAAGATAATGGGTACAATTACAGAAAAAATATTTACAATTCCAACAATTATCAGGATTACTCCTAAATCTCTGCAAATGATTTTTCCATGGTTCAATTGATAATCACCAGCCTTATTTTTAATTACAAAATAAAGAAAAGAGTTCTATAAATATCTTCCTAGATTTTTTAGACAGAAACTAAAATAAATTAAAAATTTCTAATTAAATCTAATAATTTTCGGACAAAGAAAAATTATTAAATAAATAATGTATACAAATGTCAAAAAAGTAATAAATTAACTTAGAAATGTGTTTGGTACTTATGGATGAAATCGATAAAAAAATTATAAGAATTTTACAAAATGATGCTAGAACACCATTTAAACATATAGCAGAAGAAACAAATGTATCACGAGATACTATTAATAACAGATTTGAGAGAATGATTCAAGATAAGATAATATCTGGAACAACAATAATTTTGGATTCTAAAAAGTCAGAGGATGGCCTCTTTGCATTTATTGGAGTAAAAACAAAAATGTCAGATTCAGACGTTGTCTTAGAAAAAATCAAGGAAATACCTGGTATTTGTAGCATCTCAAGGGCTATTGGAGAATATAATATTGAAGGAATTTTTTTAGGAAAATCAATGGAAGAAATGATCCAAATAAAAGAACAAATAAAAAATATCTCTAATATTCTAGATGTTGTTGTTGAGGTTTTTGTTGATTCTCCTTTATTGTGTCCTAAGAATTTTGAGTTTGATTAGGAGCATGTTAATATGGATTTAAATAAAATAGATAAAACAATAATAACAACACTTACTACAGATGCACGTACACCATTTAGAAAGATAGCAAGAGAATTAGATGTTTCCCCGGATACAATCAGCAATCATTTCGAAAAATTACAAAAATTAGGAGTTATTATCGGCTCAACAGTTGTTTTAAATACTGAAAAAATAGGTTACACATCTATAGTTCGTTTTGGATTTAAAGTAAAACCTACATTTTCATCTGAAATTTTATCTAATATCATAAAAATTCCAAGTATTATTGTTGCCACTAAATTGATGGGAGAATTTGATATAATTGCTCTTGGGGTAATAAAAGATTTTAATCATCTTTTCAAATTAAGAGATGAGTTTGTTAAGATGCCAAATATTGAAAAAGTTGATATTAGTATTTGGATTAAAACAATGAGTTTAAAATCAAAATATTTCATAATTTAGTACAATGGAATGGATTTTACGCTTCTTGCAAAAGGGTAATCTGTCTGATTTTTCTTCATTGTATATTCACTAATAAAAAGGTTCAATGTCGGGCAGACAAAAAAGTGATTTTCTCATGTTGAGTATTTAAATAGGTGTCGGGGGCGGGAGTTGAACCCGCGGCCTCCTGATATCTTAGCGCAAGGCTAAAACGAACCCTTTAGCTGAGCTTATGAGTCAGGCGCTCTAACCAGGCTGAGCCACCCCGACGTGACAGAGAACAGAACAATGAAGTGTTTATAAAAACTTTCATGAGAAAAAATCTACTCTCCTTAACATAACAGCAAAAAGAGTTTTTTATTCCATCACCAATTTTTTCTTTGCACGTAAAAAAATAGTAGGTACTGAAAGCTCTTTCAACCTTTTTCTAAGCTCAGTATCATTTGTAACAACGACACCATTAGTTTCTTTAGCCAACTCGATAATGGAATCATCCGCATTTTCTGATTTCACATCAAAGATTTTGTATTTCTCAATCAATTTAATGGATGCCTTTGCTTTCATTTTTTTCTTACCATCAGACTCTTTCTTTGAAAGCAATTCCAATTCTTTTAAGACAGTTTTTGGAACAACAACATCATAAGATCCTAAAAGTCGAACAAGTTCATTTTCTAAGTCTATTGAAAATTCAAAAAGCATCATTATAGCGCTACTATCAAGAATAACTATTTTGTGTATTCTATCTCCCCATAGCCTATCAGATGCCATCTACCATCAACCCTTCTACTTATAGCGCTCCTTTGTTTCTGCATAGCACAAACCGGCAATTTCAGCTTAACTTTAACTTTTTCGCCATGAGCAGAAGAAACAATACCAACCGTGGTAGCAGTACCAATTGTGAGCATCAATGGTTCATTTGTTCTTATAGGATCAACATCTTTTTCATCTAAAGTTCCAACAACTCTTTTTAGTAAATGTATAGACAAACTAAAATCCTCAACAACTGGCGGCATTTCTCCAGGTTTACCAACTACCTTGCCGACGTAGGCATCGGATTTGGTCCTAGCAGGATCAAGACCGGTTCCAATGGCGATTAAACCACCGGGCGACGCCTCTTCAACAGATTTACCGCCCGTTATCAAAGTATCAACAGTTGCAATTATAGGCTCAGATCCTTTTTTTCCCTCAATCTCAATTTTTCTGCCAGGAGATATTTCAATTTTGTCACCCTTTTTCAAAACACCTTGGACTAATGATCCACCGATTACACCACCTTTCAAATCAGCTGGTCTAGCTCCTGGTTTGTTAATATCAAAACTTCTCGCGACATACATAAAAGGCGGTTTATTTTTATCTCTCTTAGGAGTAGGAATACGTTTCTCCATGGTTTGAATAAGCGCATCTATGTTAATATCACGATTTGCACTGACGGGAATAATAGGTGCTTTCTCTGCACATGTCCCCTCAACAAACTTCAAAATCTGTTCATAATGCTTGACAGCGTCCTTTTCAGATACCAGATCTATCTTGTTTTGAACAATTATTATATTCTTAGCACCAACTATATCAAGCGCAGCTAAATGCTCCCTAGTCTGTGGTTGGGGACAAGGCTCGTTTGCAGCAATGACAAGCACAGCACCATCCATGATAGCAGCACCAGAAAGCATAACAGCCATAAGCGTCTCATGACCAGGTGAATCAACAAAAGAAACAACACGCAACAACTCAGTAGCGCTGCCGCAAGTAGGGCATTTATTTTTAGTACAATAGCACTGAGGCTCATCGCATTTGGGACATTTATAGAAAGCAGCATCAGCATAACCAAGTTTTATAGAAATGCCTCGCTTAATCTCCTCAGAATGCTCATCAGTCCATTTACCAGTCAACCTCTGCGTTAGAGTAGTTTTCCCATGGTCAACATGACCAATCATACCAATATTTACTTCAGGCTGTTTTGGTAAACTCATCTACTGCTCCTCTTTCTTCTCTCCCTCGACTTTACTCTCTTCGGCCTTCTGTTCTCCACCAACAATCTGTTCAATAGGTTTTGAACTATACTTCACTACCTTCATATTAATCTGAACTATATCTTGACTAACAGTATTACCCCTGATAGATTTTTTACGTCTTAAACCATTTTCAATTGGTTTGAAACCTTTGCTTTCACTTAACAATATCCTTCTCCGACCAACCCCTGGAAGGTCACTCCTCATCGGGAAACCTTCTTTATCAGAACCACCTGTTATCTGCAATTTATAGCCTGGCAGCGAAATAAATATGCCGTCTACCTCATCGCCAACTTTTTTACCCATCAAAGAATTAGCATGATGCCCGCTAACAGGTATCTGATAAGATTTGCCGTTTTTTGTGTCATTTACAACAACTTTGAATTCTGCCATATTATTTTTCTCCTTAAACTTGTTTTTAAACTTAGACTTTTTCAGGTAACAAGATTA
>JBFYMH010000055.1:0-4134 GCA_041305005.1 Thermoplasmatales archaeon
AAAAGTATCCCATCGTTAGCATCGAGGATGGCCATGCTGAGGATGACTGGGATAGTTGGGTTGAGATGACGAAAAAGTTAGGTAATAAAATTCAGATTGTTGGTGATGACCTTTTTGTTACAAATACTCAGAGAATCAAAAAAGGTGTATGTTTACAAGCAGCGAATTCTGTTCTAATTAAACTTAATCAGATTGGTACTGTTACAGAGACGCTGAATGCTATCAAGATGGCTCATGATGAGGGTTGGACTGCTGTTGTTAGTCACCGTAGCGGTGAGACCGAGGATTCTTTTATCGCCGATCTAGTTGTCGGGACAAATGCAGGCCAGATTAAAACCGGTGCTCCTGCTAGAAGTGATAGAAACGCCAAGTATAATCAGTTGATAAGAATTGAGGAAGAACTTGGTGATAAAGCCAGGTATCCCGGTGTAGATTTTAGAGCGTAAACATTTTTATCTGGCTGCATATACCCGTATGGAGGCTATAATTATGAAAATACTTATCACAGATAAAACAGAAAATGATGTTATACAAAAATTAAAAGACGCTGGCCATGACGTCACATTTAACGAAATGGATCCAAATACTTTGCTAAAAGAGATACAAAATTATGATGCTCTTATGGTAAGAAGCAGAACAAAAGTGGTAAAAGAAGTTGTAGAAGCAGGAGCAAAAGGCAAACTAAAAGTTATAGGCAGAGCAGGAATAGGTGTAGATAACATAGATATACAGACTGCAGCACAACACAAAATAAAGGTTGTTAATGCACCAACCGGTGCAACCGCAAGTGTAGCAGAACTTGCATTACTTCACATGCTTGCTCTCGCACGTAATTTACCTAAAGCTGATTGTACCACTAAAAAAGGCGAATGGATGAAAAAGCAACTGAAGGGAAACGAGTTGTTTGGTAAAACACTAGGCCTTGTGGGCACAGGAAACATAGGAAAGCAATTAGCGAAATATGCAAAAGCATTTGATATGCAGGTTATTGGTTATGACCCGTTTATCGATGAAAAATCAATGAAGAAAGATGGGATTAAAAAAATCGATGAACTTGACAAACTACTAGAGAAAGCCGATTTCATTTCATTACATATACCACACACAAAAGAAACACATTATATCATAAATGAGCAGATGCTCGCAAAGATGAAATCATCCGCATATCTAATCAACTGCGCCCGCGGTGGGACTGTTGATGAAAAAGCACTGTATAACGCATTGAAAAACGGAAAACTCGCTGGTGCGGCTATGGATGTTTTTGAACAAGAACCTCCAGCAAAGGACAACCCTTTACTTACACTTGAAAACGTAGTTGTATCCCCACACATAGGAGCAAACACAAAAGAGGGACAACTAAGAGCAGGAGTTATAACAGCTGAGCAAATGATGAAAGCTTTAAGCGGAAAAGATCCTGATTACTGGGTGAACAAAAAATTCTTTACCTAAAGGAAAAATATAACTACAGGAGATGTTCTTATTTCTGCGATGAAAAATTTAGAGAAGATAGTTGATAAAATAGAGAAAAGTATAGATGAGAAAGACAAGGCCCGCGAGCAAGCCCTAAAATCCTCAAGGGACATAATAATTGGTTGTAGAAAAGCCATACAATGCATGCATCAAAACCTAATTAGTGATGCCGAAAAACATATTGAGAAAGCTTACAGCGAGTTGTCTAATCTTTATAATGTTGTTAGCGATTATGGTGATCTTTATCATGCTGGTTTTGTAGAGAATGCTGCCCAAGAGGTTGTAGAGTCTAAATGTCTTTTGAACATATTGCAGGGAAAAGATTTACCTGACCCAGATGAGATTAAAACAACATATAATGCTTATCTAATGGGTTTGTGCGATGTAGTTGGTGAGCTTAGGAGAGGTGCCCTTGATTTCATAAGAGAGGGGAATAGTACTAAAGCAGATGAATATCTAACGATGATGGAGAGCATATACGATGCTGTTATAAGGTTTGATTATCCGTCCGCATTGGTCCCAATACGCAAAAAACAGGATATGATAAGAGGTTTGATAGAGAGGACTAGAGGGGAACTAGCTATTGCAAGTTGTGAGAAGAGAATAAGTGAAAAAACGCACGAGTTTCATGGTTTACTTGATAAGGCAGACAACGAAGAAAAAGATGAAAAGAAGACAGAAAACAAAAAGAATGAAGTTGACTTAGATATTGATAAAATCTGGTAAGCAACTTTTTTCATCCTATTTTCAACGAAACTTATATAAAAACTCTTTATATACTCTAAGGAGGAAAGGCAAAGACTTATATGATTGATATAAACGTTGAAAATATAGTAGTTTCTGCTCAAATAGCAGAAAAACTAGATGTTAAAAGTTTGGCTGAGAATATACCTGATTCTAAGTACAAACCTGATGAGTTCCCTGGACTGATTTTGCATTTTGATGAACCGAAGACAGCTGCTCTTATTTTTTCCAGTGGCAAAGTTATATGTACGGGTGCCAAATCAATAGAACAAGCAAATGAGACAATAACTAAGATAATGGGTGAGATGAAAAACCAGGGACTAGAAACGCCTGAGGAAATTGAGGTTACAACACAGAACATTGTAGCATCTGCTGATTTTAAAAAAGAGTTACAACTTAGTTCAATAGCCAAGGGCTTACTTTTGGAAAATGTGGAATATGAACCAGAGCAGTTCCCTGGGTTGATTTATAAGATGGATGATATGGGTATGTTGATACTTCTTTTTAGCTCTGGTAAAATAGTTTGCACAGGAGCAAAAAAAATGGATGACGTACACCGTGCCATTGATACGATGAAAGACAAGCTTTCATCACTGGGAGTTTTATAAAAACCGGAGGAGATAGATAATGCCACATGTGGAAGTAGAAAATATAGTAGCGTCTACATCCTTCGCAGATAAACTGGATTTAGACGTAATAGCACAATCATTGGAGGAAGCCGAGTACGAACCTGAACAATTCCCTGGGCTTGTATACCGTTTGAGCAACCCGAAAACCGCTACACTTCTATTCAGGAGTGGAAAAGCAAATTGTACTGGCGCAAAAAACGTTGAGGACGTACGTAAAACAGTCAACATAATAGCAGATAAACTACGGAAACTTGGCGTAGACGTATACAAGGATCTCAAGATAGTGATACAAAACATTGTAGCTATATCTGATCTTGGAACCGATCTTAACCTAAACGAGGTTGCAATGGGTCTTGGTTTGGAGAATGTAGAATACGAACCTGAACAATTCCCTGGGCTTGTTTACAGAATTAAAGACCCAAAGGTTGCAATGCTGTTATTTGGTTCTGGAAAAATTGTTTGTACAGGCGCGCGTAAAACAGAGGATGTTTCACTAGCTGTAGAAAAACTCTCGCAGGAACTTGCTTCACTGGATCTCCTCAAAAAATAGGGAAATTTTCTCCTTTTTTTTATTCTTATATTTTTTAACACTAGGTGTAGACTAAATTTCAAAATGAGAAATTTACACGATATCTTTATATACAAAGAAAGTTAAAGTATATCGTTGTGAACTTTATGAAAAACGTAAGAAAGTTATCAATAATGATGCTGGTGATTATGATTGCAGGGATTTCGATAATAGATGGTGTTTCATCCATAGCGCAACCCCGATATTCTCAACTTGCAATCCAAGCCCCGTCTTTTGCTAATGAGTCACAACCAATCCCCATTAGAGTAACTTCAGGAAATATTTCAGTTGCTGGAGCAAAAGTTACCATAACTGTCTACAACAACACCTATTTTACAGGCTACACAAATACAAACGGAACTGTAATCGGCTACGTTTATGGAATAAATCAAACTACAGTTATGACTATTAAAGCAACAAAATTAGGATATATATCTGCAACAAAGCCCATAACGATAATAAACAACAATCAAAATCAAAGTCATAACCTTAGTAAAAAATAATCAAGAAACAATATAACATCCCCTTCTCTTTTTTTATAATTCTTTTATTTATTTTTCTCCATTATGTTTATAATAGAAAACTTATCATCTCTATTATAAGGTAAATCTTTAGTATTGGATCAGCAATACGCATTTTTTATCTGGTGGTAAAATGCTTAAAAAAACATTATTGATAACTGTAATTTTTCTAATTATATTTAGTTCGTTTTGTCAATATTCA
>JBFYMH010000056.1:0-7295 GCA_041305005.1 Thermoplasmatales archaeon
AAAATATTGAAATGAGATTAAGTTGATATGGACTTGTTAAAATGTCTTATGATAAAATCGATCCGGTTTGTGGAATGAAAGGTACAATCCCTGCTCATGGACACTATTTCTGCTCAACTCACTGCATAGAGAAATACGAAAAAGAACATAACCTTCAACCAGAAACATCTTGTCCATCATGTTCTGTTCCAGCTAAAAAATGGTACAAAGAAAGATTCTACATCATGAGTATAATTATATTTGCTCTCGCAGTCATTACTTACATAGTTCCTATGTTTAACCCGTTTTTTGTTGCTCTTAAAGAATATTTTTTGATGATATGGTGGGCAGTTCTTATCGGTTTTCTCGTTGGTGGCATAATAGATTATTTTATACCACGGCAATACATAGAGAAATATCTATCTCGTCATCGTAAAAGAACGATTATCTATTCTGTGATTTTTGGTTTTTTTATGAGTGCATGTTCTCATGGTATTCTAGCTATTGCTATTGAGTTGTACAAAAAAGGTGCGAATACTTCTTCGGTTGTTGCATTCCTGCTTGCATCACCTTGGGCAAATCTTCCTATTACTATTCTTTTGTTTGGTTTCTTTGGGTGGAAAGCTCTCCTAATAGTTGTGTCTGCGTTAATTATTGCTATAATCACTGGTTTGATTTATCAGGCACTTGAGCGAAAAGAAATGGTTGAATGCCGACAATGTACGCATGGAGAAGATCGACCTGTTCTCACTGATTTTTCAATTGTCCAGGATGTTAAAAAAAGATGGAAAAACTTCAAATTTACCAGTTATAACATAAGCGAGGCTGCAAAAGGAACAATGAAAGGTTCATGGGCTCTTGTTAAGATGGTTATGTGGTGGCTTCTTATTGGAATGATTATGGCTGCTTTTGCAAAAGCGTATATTCCTCACGATTGGTTCATGAGTTATATGGGACCGACATTAATTGGTTTATTAGTTACTTTATTATTCGCAACTATAATTGAAGTATGTTCTGAAGGTAGTTCCCCACTTGCATTTGAAATTTACGATCAAACAAACGCATTTGGAAATTCAACTGTTTTTCTTATGGCCGGAGTAGCGACTGATTATACTGAAATCGGATTAATATGGAATAACATTGGGCGTAGAGCAGCAATTTGGTTGCCAATCATAACGGTGCCCCAGGTGCTTTTGGTTGGTTATCTGTTTAATACATTCTTGTAGAATTATCATTTATCCTCATGTGACATTCCTACTGCGATAAGATAACCTTTTGCCCTTTCAACATATCTGTATTGGTTTACCTTTTCCCAGAACCTCTTTGTATGATTTGGATGTAAAATATGCGCGAGTTCATGGATAATTACGTAATCTTGTACCCACCGTGGCATTTTAGCTAGGCGATCGGATATCCTGATTGATTTGGTTGCAGAGGTACAACTGCCGAATCGGGTATTTTGATTTGTGACAAACTTAATAGAAAAATCCAAAGAGCCATCGAAATACATTTTGTTTAGCTCTCGAGCACGTTTTAACAACTCCGCGTTGTCATTCAATTGTTTTTTCTTATTATAGCGTTGACTCCACTTGACCATTTTATCTGTCCATTTCTTTTCTTCTGAATCACTCATACCATTTGGTAAATAAATGTAAAGTTTTTCGTTAACAAATTTTGCTTGAACTGTATTTTTTCTTCGTTTACTACGTATTATTTCTATGTTATCCATGGTTTTATTCGCAATATGTTTTCTGTTTAAATCTTTGAGGGTTTGTTGGTAAAGACGCGATAATGGAGCAGTTATCAATGATTTTGGAGCTTTTTTTCAAGTTTATAGGAGAAATTAGCCGTGAATACTGAAATTCTTAATCAGTTTACTAAATGTATAATTTTATATATTGGATTGGCATACGAACTTCAAACAAAAAAGAGATGTATAATATGTATAGAGAAGGTAATAGAGGCGGCCGTTTCGACGGACCGCCACGAGAAATGCACAAGGTAACTTGTGCAGAATGCGGTAAAGAAACTGAAGTTCCTTTCAAACCTGACGGAACACGACCAGTGTATTGTAGGGACTGTTATCAGAAACATAGACCGAAAAGATTTTAGATAATATCTTTTAATTGGTTACTTAGATTTCTGGTTAACTAGGTATAAAAACTGCAAAAATGGGGTTTTTACCCCTCCTTTTTTTATTTATTTTCTTTCCATTTTCTCCGCTTTGCAATATCAACTAATTCATAATCTGAAAAAGAAAAAATTAGACGATTATTTATTTCATTTTCTTTCTTTATACGCCCTCTTAAATGATATATTTTAGCGTATTAATTTACCAGATTCTATTACTGCTTTTGCAAATAATAAATCTTTTAATGTTTTTTCCAGTTTTGGTATATCTGTTTTATTCCAGAAAGTATATTTATACTTCTTTTTGTCAATTGTTCTTATTGTAAAAGAATCTCCCCGTGAGCCTTCTTCTTTCCATTTTCTTAGTTTCACTTCTTCTATTTCATCAAAGGCGATAGCAATAGGATGAGGAGTCATATTAAGTATTTCTTCCAGCGACAGGGTTGCAATTAAATCATCTCCTCTTTGTTGCACTTTATCACGAGTAATATATTTAAGAGGAGTTATAGATTTTAACAGTTTTTTGTCGATAAACATAAGAAATATTCTTTTATTTGTAAAGAACAAAGCATTTGAGGGCAGAGTACTTTCACTACTCCAAGCGGGCCAACCAGATGCGAACCCTTCTTTGATTCCAAGAACACCATATATCTCACTAACGATTTTTTCTTCATCTGAAAATTTCATTTCCCAATCCATATTTTTCCTTCCATCAAAACTACAATTTCAAAACAAGTACAAGTTTATAAATCCTCAGATAACAGATGCTAATTCATATCTTGTAATAGATTACGATATTAGATAAAATTTTTAGGGTTACCTATATTTTATCTATCTTAATTCTAATATCTTTTTTTCTTTTATTTTTTCAAATTCCTTTAAATTTTTATCATGATTCTTCGGGTTATAGGTTTTTATAGGACTAGCTGTTATGAAATCTCAGTTTTAGGAAAGGAAAAGACTATGACGGACGAAACAAAAGAAGAAGAAGAAACAACTGAAAAAAAAAGAACTGATGAAAACGTAATATATGTTGGACACAAACCTCCCATGAGCTACGTGCTAGCGGTGGTAACACAGTTTCAGGGCAGTGGTTCTGATGAGGTTATTATTAAAGCTAGAGGCAGAGCCATTAGCACAGCGGTAGATACCGCAGAGATCGTTAGAAACAGATTTGTTAAAGATGCAAAAATAAAGGATATACAAATCAGTACTGAGAGTGTTACCAATGAAGAAGGCAGAACATCTAACGTATCTTCAATGGAGATAATTTTAACAACCAAAAAGAAGAGTAAATAGTTAGAACGATAAACCTACAAGATAATGCCTATATCTAGTTTCGCTGCGAGTTCTTTGTAGCGATTTCGAATAGTGACCTCTGTAACCCCGGCTACCTCTGCTACTTCACGTTGTGTCCTTCGTTCACCACAAAGTACACATGCTATATATAGTGATGCTGCTGCTATACCGGTCGGGCCACGTCCGCTGGTAAGTTCCCGGCGCGTAGCTTCTTGTAGTATCTCCATGGTCTTTGCTTGTACATCACCACTAAGTTTTAATTCACTGCAGAACCTTGAAATATAATCCTCTGGTGATGTCGGCAATAATTTTAATCCTAATTCACGGGAGACATATCTATAGTTCCTCCCTATTTCTTTTCTGGATATGCTTGCCATGTTACTTATTTCATCAAGCGTACGTGGCACATGACACTGCCTGCATGCTGCGTATAATGCTGCAGCGGTAACGCCTCCTATGCTTCTACCACGGACCAATTTCTTGAATGCTGCTTTTCTATATATCATAGCAGCGGTCTCTCTTACCGTTCTCGGGAGGCTCATGCCTGATGCCATCCGATCAAGATTGGAAAGAGCAACGGCTAAATTTCTTTCAGTCGAGTCTGCTATACGTATTCTTCGTTCCCATTTTCTCAGGCGGTATAGTTGAGCACGGTTTCTAGTCGGTATTGATTTGCCGTAAGAATCTCTGTTCCCCCAACTTATCATTGTGCTTAGTCCTTTATCATGAATTGTATAAGTCATAGGTGATCCAGTTCGGGCTTTTTTCTCTTGTTGCTCGCTGTCGAACGCTCGCCATTCAGGACCGTGATCAATCATATCTTCATCAATTACAAGTCCACAATCTTTGCATACTAATTCTGCTCTAGAATGATCTTTGGTTAGGTGCGTGCTACCGCATTTAGGGCATTGATTAGTTTCTTCTATTTTCTGTCTTTCTTTTTTAACCAAACAAATCAATTCCTTTATATTCTTTAATTCGTCTATAGTACACCTAGGTTATATATTCATACGTAGGAGTTTTTTTTTGTTGTCGATATCTTTTTCTCCCCATAAAAACCATTGGAGAATCGACTTTCTACACTTTGCAGTTACTATTAAATTTTACAAAATGAAAAGAGAGCGTGGCTTTATTTACGGAGAAGGCCCAACGAAGAAAGCTCTTTTGATAGTTTTTCTACTGCTATTGATACTTCCTCTATCTTTCTTGCACCAGCGCAGACTATTTTACCAGAACCAAACAAAAGCATTGCTACCTTTGGTTCTTTTATCCTATATACCAAACCCGGAAACTGTTCAGGCTCATATTCAACATTCTCTAAGCCAAGAGCTACAGCTACTTCGCTAAGATTTAGTTCTCCTCCAACATCAGATGTTGCTACAATATTCTGGATTACAATATCAGGATTTTTATAAACTTTTATTCCTATGTTTTCTAGTTTCTCTGCTATTATCTTGATGGTAGTCTTTACATCATCTATAGTTTTTGCACCAGTACAATTAGCTGCTCCACTCCTGAAAAGAAGAGTAGCTGTTTTAGGTTTATCTAGGCGGTATACAAGTCCAGGAAACTGTTCAGGCTCATATTCTGCTTCTTCTAAAGATTGTGCTATCACATCTAGATCTAATTTTTCTGCAAATGTTGTAGATGCTACAATATTTTGTACTTTTATTTCCGTCATATAGTCTCACTTTCCATTAAATAATGTTGTGTCACACTCTTTGGGTGGCATAACCAAGAATACATACTCTATTATAATAGTTCTCTTACGCCTAAATAGTTGTTTGAATCCTGTTATTTCTGCACAAAATTTCTTTTTATATTGTTTTTTATCTGATGTATTTACCTAAAGGTTTTTAGAACCATATTATATCATGGGTATGGTGATTTTGTGAATTTAGAGTTGACAGATCCGCAGAAGATGTTTCAAAAGACTGTGCATGAGTTTGCTGAAAAGGAAATTAAGCCGCTTGCGTCTAAGATTGATAAAGAAGAGTATTTTTCTTGGGATCTTATAAAAAAGATGGGCAAGATGGGTCTTATGGGTATGACCGTGCCTAAAAAGTATGGCGGCGCTGGTATAGATCGTGTTAGTTATATGATTTCTCTTGAGGAGATTTCACGTGTTTGTGGTTCCACGGGTATAACTGTTGAGGCTCATAATTCGCTTGGTGTTGGTCATATATTTGAGAAGGGTACAGAGGAGCAACGTAAGAAGTATTTGCCTAATCTTTTGAATGGTAAAGCTGTTGCTGCTTGGGCGTTGACTGAACCCAATGCTGGTTCAGATGCAGCTTCGCTTCAGACTACGGCGGTTCTTGATGGTAACGAGTGGGTTTTGAATGGTACTAAGCAGTTCATAACAAGTGGCGATATCGCTGAGGTTGTAACTGTTATGGCCAAGACCGATAAGACAAAAGGTGCAAAGGGTATTAGTGCGTTCATTGTTGAAAAAGATACACCTGGTTTTAAGGCAGGTCAGCTCGAGGATAAACTTGGTCTTCGTGGTAGTAGAACCGCTGAACTTATTTTGGAAGATTGTCGCGTACCAAAGCAGAATCTCTTAGGTGAGAAGGATATGGGCTTTATTGGTGCTATGAACATTCTTGATCGTGGTAGGACGGCTATCGGTGCCATGGCGGTTGGTATAGCCAGGGGTGCGCTTGAAGAAAGCATCGAATATGCTAAACAGCGCGAGCAATTTGGTAAACCCATTGGTAAAAATCAGGCCATACAATGGATGATTGCTGACATGGCTACAGAAATTGATGCTGCTCGCCTGCTTGTTTATCGTGCTGCGTATTTGGAGGATCATAACAAACCGTTTGGCATAGAGGCATCAATGGCCAAGCTATTTGGTTCGGAAATTGCTATGAGAGCTACAAGGAACGCTATGCAGATACATGGCGGCTATGGCTATATGCGGGACCGGCCGTTAGAAAGATTCTATAGGGATGTTAAACTCTGCCAGATAGGTGAGGGTACATCTGAAGTGCAGCGTATGGTTATAGCGAAAAGACTAGGTTTATAAACATTCTACAATTGATTAAGTAATGTCGTACGGGGAGATAGTTTATCTATGGATGTCAAAGAAGCTGTAAGAATGAGGAGGGCTTATCGTTCTTTTGTACCAGTTGAAATTACAGTTGATTTGATTAATGATCTTGCGGAGTGTGCGCAACTTACTGCTTCTTGTTTTAATAATCAACCATGGCGGTATGTTTTTGTTTATGACCCAAGTGTTTTGAAGGAGATGCATACTGCTCTTTCATCTGGTAATGAATGGGCTCAGAAGACGTCCATGATTATAGTTGTTCTTGGCAGAAAAGAGGATGATTGCATAATCAGGGATAGAATGTATTATCATTTTGATATTGGTATGGCTACTAGCGCTATGATCCTTAGGGCAACTGAGCTTGGTCTTGTTGCGCATCCTATTGCTGGTTATAGTCCTAAAAAAACTAGGGAGATACTTGGTATTCCTGAGAATGTTGATGTTATTGCTCTTGTTATTGTTGGTAAGCATTCTGATAAGATTGATCCTGTTCTTTCTGAGAAGCAGGTTGAGGCTGAAAAAGAAAGACCTGCCAGGAAGAAAATAGATGAATTTGTATATCTAAATAGATATATCGAAAAGGGGATTAAAAAATGATAAAAACTGAGTATGTACAAGGCAAAAACAAAGGCAAGATTTTACTCTATGCGCTAAGCACATGTGTTTGGTGTAAAATGACAAAAGAATTTCTAGACAAACTAGGCGTAGAATATTCTTTTATTTATGTTGATCTACTTGAGGACAAAGGCCAAGATAAAGTTACTAAAGATATTAAAAAATGGAATCCCATGTGCTCTTTTCCAACTATGGTAATCAATGATAAAAAATGCAT
>JBFYMH010000057.1:0-2860 GCA_041305005.1 Thermoplasmatales archaeon
AAACTAATCCACTTAAGAGTCTGTCTTATAAGCTGACCGAACAACATAGATGTTATAAGATACAGCCATAACCAGCTCTGCCATAACACCGAGTTGCTGAAAAATGAAACATTATTTGCCCACGGTACAGTGAAATAAAAGTAAGGTAGTCCTCTTAGAAAATTTTGTAGCCACATAAAAATAGGCCATATAAAGATGACAAGGAAAACCATTGATTTCATTGATCCACTGGATGCTTCGGTTTGTCTTCTCATTATAGCTGGCTGCGCTTTTCTCAGCTTAGCGACCCTGTTCATATCACGGTTTTTACTCGCAGCAGCCATCTCTTTCTGAAATGCTTTTGCTATTTCCTGGGAGTGAGCCATTTTTCTCCAATCAGTAAGAATATTGGTCAGTAGAGATGAAAGAAATACTACTATAAGCCCTGCAAAAAATATCGTCAAAAGAGGAAAATCGCCGTTGAAACCAATTGCTGGTTGTAGTACAAGCCCGAAATAATAACCAAGAACTTGCCCAAAACTCATCATAACAAACATTACAAGTAAAAACAGCATCATGTACATGAAAGTGCTACCTTGTGCTCTATCATCCATAATTTAATCCACCAATTTTTTTTATTTTAATACAGGCGATGCTTGTTTTACCGCCTCGTCTAAAGCATCATCATGGTTAAAAACAATTTTCACTGTTGAACCTGTTAATGCAGCATAAGCCATAGCAGCTGCCCTATTTATCTGTTGGTGTTCAGCTATTTGTTCCACTGTATCTGGGTCTCTGTTTCTAGTTGTGTCTTTTGCTCTGCGGTTGTATATCTCCTTAGGGTCTGCTTCAACTAGTACTATTGCTGTTGGGTTTAGTTTTTTTACAACCCATTCTGGTAAACCAGGCATGTAGCCTTTAGGGGTTTTTACTGTGCAATGTGTATCTAGTATTACGTTTTTCATTTTTGCGACTTTCTCTGCTGTTTTGATTTGTAGTTTTTTTTGTTGTTCCAGTGTCAGTTTCCTCATTTCGTCTCTATCTTTTACCAGCTTCATTTCTTTAGCTATGTCTATCATTACTGTTCCAAAGGTAACAAATTTTATGTCCATTCCCTCTGCTGCTTTTTGCATAACAGTTGTTTTTCCAACGCCGGGTATTCCTGTAACAACAATAATTCCCATTTTTCGTCCCCTCAAAAAATCTTTATTCGTTCCCGAAGAATCCTCTGAGTACCGGGTGCATTTCCATTGCTTGTTCTTTAGCGATTTGTTCATACAACTGTATCATAATACCGACAGTCAGTAGTACGCCGGTACCACTGGCATTCCCTAGCGTACCAACCATATCTGCGAATGCTGCTAGGGCTCCCACAGCCGCACCACCTATCACCGTTACAACCGGTATGTATCTTTCCAGCACCTTTGCTAGTATTCTTGGGTCTCGTCTGAAACCGGGTATCTGCATACCTGAGCCTTGTATCTGTTTTGCGACAGCAGAGGAACCCATATCTGTTGTTTCAATCCAGAATTTAGCGAATAGTATAGATCCAATTATCATTATTGCAAGATATATTATTATTTTTAGGGCGAACTGCCATGCGGCATGCCCGGCGTACCCTCCTGCCAGCATAGGCATAAGCCAACTGTTCACTCCGTTCGGGTTCGAGAGATACCATGCCCCTCCATATAATGGACTCGATGGGCTGCTAGATGTTATATCGTATGCCCCAATCCAACCTTGGTGGCCAAGAAACGGAATGCTGCTTAGACCACTAGTAGTTCCAGCTACAGGATCCCAACCATTAGTATAAAACAAAAAGGCGAACATGTTTATGTTTGCTAGTAAAGCAGCCATTAAAATAACAGGTATGTTTGATGCATATATCAACCGTATCGGGTACCGTCCACGTGCCCCCCTAACCTTGTCATGAGCGAGAGGCAACTCAATGCGAGACGACTCAGCATATACTACTATGAAGAATATGAATATGGTTCCAACAAGAGCTATGATGGAGTTTGCTTGATCAATAAGTATCCTCTGATAACCCCAACTCATCATATCACTAAGGGTCATTTGTGTTGCCATGTAGTATGTACCAGGAATAACACCGGCAGGCGGGTTAGACAAACTCAAGACGTCTTTACTGCTTGCAGGTAGCCAGTTAAACAAACCGATGAATATAGATTCTGAGACTCCAGCAGCAATAAACAATGATATACCGGAGCCAATGCCCCATTTTGAAATAAGCTCATCCATAAAGAATACTAGCATTGCGCCCATGGCTAATTGAGCAATAATGATTACATCAGCACCTAGGCCACCAGCCATGCCAACAAGTGTGTCACTGGGTCGTAAGTATCCGAATACCTGCGGAATAGCCTCAACAAGTATCATCACTATAACAAGTATCTTCTGTGTACCCTGATAAATTCCCTTGTCCTCTTGTTTTGTAAGATCAAGTTTTATTATCTTTGCACCAACAAACAACTGAAGAATAATCGACGCTGTAACGATAGGTCCTATACCAAGATGCATGAGTGAACCAGATGCACCTGCCATGATGAAACGATAACCAGCGAAAAGATCAATCACATTACCGCTAAGACCATAAATCATGATCTGCGTTAAAATAAAATAAAGGATAAGACAAAGAACGGTCCAAAGAATTTTACTCCTAAAAGAAACATGCCCCTCTGGTTTAGATACAGCGGGCCATCTCTCAATAATTGGTTTTAGAACAAATAGCCGACTTTTTTTCTCCTCTGCCATATTTCAAACCCAAATATCCTTAATTTTTTTATTTAGTTTGTTTTTCTTCTTTTTTCTGTACTTTCTGTATTTCCGGTAATATTACTTCTCCGCCTTTCTCTTTGATTTT
>JBFYMH010000058.1:0-4248 GCA_041305005.1 Thermoplasmatales archaeon
TCAGATACATTACCAGTTAGTATACCAAGAATAAGACAGGCACCAATGTTACTTCAAATACTAGAAAAATTCTTTGAGAGACATCCAAATGCATTCCCGATATTGAGACAGCTACTTAACGCATAAAATTTTAAAAAATTTTTCTCTTTTTTTATTTTTCTTAAATTCCTCTATTTTTAGGAAGAATGCAGTTTTTTAAACTAGCGAAAAAAATATAAGGTTAACATCCGTTAAGAAATAGTGGTGGAGGTAAAAAAACATGAAAATTTTTAAAATAAAAAAAATAGAGGCTGTTGTTTTAACCGTATTTCTTATTGGAGCAATGTTTTTAGTGCCGGCAAGCGCATTAACTGTTCAAAAGAAAGATATTGTAAATAATTTTTTAGGTACAGAAAAAACGTTTAATTACAGAATGAATGAAATCACATCAGATCTTGGCGCGTTTCAATTAGATAGAACCTATATTATGGAGCCAGCCATTCCTCTGTCGTTAGAGGATAACGACGATGCAGGTTATAAAAAAGATGCTGGGAATGATATAGCCAGAGGAGCTATAATCTATCCTGGTGAGATGATCGATGATTGGCCTGGGCGTAGTAGAACAGGCAAAATGGGTGGAAGCGATGTTGAAGACTGGTATACCTTTGCTGTATGCGAAGGACAAACTATCGCATTAACCATGACTCCGCCATCTGGTTACAACTATGATCTTTACCTTTGGGATGACACTCCTGCTGAGAGAGCTTCATCTATAAACTCAGGTAGCACACAAGAAACAATAAATTTTGTAGCAGATTCCACCGGCCCTTGGTATATGGAAATAAAATACATTAGTGGTACCGGAACAGCGCAATACTCTTTCACAATCTCTTTGAATGGACAAAACGATGCCGACACAGGTAACGATGCAGGAGATAATTTTGCTGATGCAACACTTCTTACTGCCGGAAGTTACAATGGATATTTGGATATGAATGACGAGGAAGACTGGTACAAATTCAACGTGAACTCAGGGCAAGGTATACATTTTGTATTATCAATGAGAACACTTGCTTACTACTCAGATTTTGATATATCACTTTACAACCCAAGTGGAGAAATGGTTTACAGGGAAGCATATTATTATGATGATGAGCTTTTGTATCCAGCTGATGTATCTGGTCTCTGGCGTATAAAAATAAACATATTCCCAGGTTACACAGATATACCTAACCCAATTGACTGGGATTACTGGACCTACGGGTCTGGTCCTTATCAACTTGATTTTAGTATTGAATCGTCTGCCCCAAGTCCACCAGGCCCTATACCACAACCAGAGATAACACCAATAGCCCATACATTCAAGGTTGCAAATGATCCAGATAGCAACAATGATGAATATGGTTACTTAGCCTCAATACCTGCATGCAATTATATCGAGGGCGGAGATAGATACTTAGCACCGATTATTTACACAGGTGACGATACACCAACTAACTGGGATGGTGTTGTGGATGATACAACTGATTATCTGGTTGATGACTGGAACGCATATCTATCTATTACGGGCAAAACCGCTATCGAATATAATGTACCAGCTGATCCTATCCAGGCTGCAGCTCAAATAGCTACAGACAACTGGGTTTCAAGTGACCTAGCTGTTGTAGCAGTTGATGGAAGTGATTACGAAGACACTACAAGTCAAGTGCTCAAAAAAACTAGAACAATTACACGAAAAACAGAAGTTGAGACCATACCAAATGACAGCAATAAAATCATACAGATAAGCGGAGCATATGTATACCCAATGACTCTTGGTCCAAAATGGGGTGCAATTAATGTAAGCATAGAAGGGGCTGTCACCACGCCTTATCTAACAGAGATATTCCCCAAATTTATGAGCCTTGTAAACGACTGGTGGCCTGAGCATCAAGAAAAAAATGACATGTATTACCCAATAACAACAGCTGGCATATGGGCTGCTGGAGCAGCTAGTATAACAGGTGATTGGGACCTTAAAATTACAAAATACGAATGTGACAGATACCGTATAAAAATTAGTAATGCAGACTCAGTTATTACAGCAAAGGTTACAACAACTACTCCTTCAGATCTACTTGTTTTCCTTGTTGACCCTGAGGGACATATCAGAGCACCAGATGTACCTGATTGGAACGGGGGAGAAATAAACCCAATTCATGTATGGAATGGTATCGACGATGAAGACCTTGGTATCTCTTGTGACCCGTTTAGGTCTTGGAAACCTGAACCGCACACAGAGTTTTCTGCAGAGGTTCTACATCCTGAGAAAGGATATTGGACTGTTATTGTAGTGCCTAGATACGCCCAAGGTTCAGCATCAATAAAATATACTGTAACCGCCGAGGTAAGAACAATTAACCCGAAGAGATCAAACGCCGCAATATCTGCTGCAAACGCTGCAGTAATAGCATCACAGGAACATGTTCCATTATTGTATGTTAAAGAAAACGAGATACCAACCGAGACGCAGAACGCTTTTAACACACTTGGTGTCGATAACGTGATATTTGTTGAGAGAGGCGAAATAGGAAGCGGTGTAAGAGATGATTTACCAACAATTCAAGCTGATCTAAAAACTATGCAACAGATAATCGACCACATAAAGGATTACCCGCAGTCTGAGAACTATATAACAATAACATCTTTAAAAACAGGAGACGGTGGATTCTTTGCCCCGTCAGCAATGCTTGCTGCATATCATGCTTCACCGGTTCTTAGAATAGAAGAGGCAAGCACCGAAGTAGCTGGTGGCAGTGGAGTAGGTGCAATAATAATCGGGCAAATAAATGGTAACGCCTATGCTGTAGATGCACAAACCGGTGAGATGTTATGGAGTTATCCAAACGGTTGGACTCCGCAGGAACCATTAAACTCGAACATGCAAAACAGTGAAAATATTTATCTAGGCTCAACACAGGATATGATCTTCTGTATCGAAGAGACAAGTGGAGACATAATATGGAATTATCCAGCAGAAACCATGGAAACAACCAGCATAACTGAGGGCAGTTTATATCTAGACGTAACAAATAACGAGGCTTTTTGCTTAGATGCAATATCTGGTGAAGTACATGAGTTTTTACCAATAAAAAATGTGGTAAACCCAGCCGGTATGGCAAATAGGATAGATACTTGGGAGCTTTGGGGCGGTGATTATTATCATGGTAATCGTGCGCCAGGTCATTTACCGATTCATACAGAGCCTGTTGATCAAATAGGACCAGGTAAACTACTTCTTGAACTGATAAAATATATTTTATCTAGTGGAGAGCAAGGCGAGATACCACCATTAGGCATGGATGCAAAACGCTACTGGAATGAAGAGATGTACAACGGTGTACACGACTGGATAGAAGAATTAGGCTTAGACTTAGATGGACAAGAGGGATACGCTATAGTGGCACCAAGAAAAGACATACGTCTACAATTACATTCTGTAATGATGGGTAACAAATCTTATGCGGGTCATATACCTGGTACGACAGTAGCATTGTCAGCAGATCTAGTTGCTAGAACAATACTATACCCAGCCTTAATCTACGCTAATCCAAATCGCGATGTTACAACCACGCAGTTCATGAACTACCCTGATGGTGGAACATGGAAAACAAACGATGGAAAAACTTATCAAGTATACTCATCCAGAGAAGTCAAGAAATCGTTCATGTCACACAACAGAATATTCGATGGACACTGCCTATGGGACGCACACCTTGAAAGGATCAACGATGGTGCAAGCGTGATGTATTACTCAGGACATGGAACAGGGGGAAGCGGTATCTCAGGACAATACATGCAATCAGAACATTCCAACTACCCTGACCAGATATGGTACGATGCATGGAGAGGATACATGTATGATAACTGGAAGACACCAAGAGAAAACGGACAAAGATGGTACAACCCAGAACCACCAAACCTCTATGATATAATACACTACAAATACGTTGACCAACTAATGGAGAACCTAAAAAGCTTGGCAGTATTCTACATGTCATGTTCAACAGCACAACAATTCGCACCACTAGTATACTTAGAACACGGTGCAGTGACCTGGTACGGAAACGCAGGCTCAGGATTATGCCCCGAGGCAGACTTACAAGATGATGAATTCTTCAAAGACACAATGATAAATGGAATGGCAGTAGGCCCAGCGTTCTCAAAACAAGTATGGCTACACTACAGAGATTTCACAACTAGCGATCCGACTTCCATGTATGGTCCATC